>JALQZL010000143.1 GCA_023258355.1 Wenzhouxiangellaceae bacterium
ACCATCAAGCCACCCTCAATTGGTTAAAAGAGATTGAACCTAACCTGCGCATGCTCCAAGCCCAGCGGCAAAGCACGGGCATCGATATCAATCAGTCCTTGTTGAGCTTGACCGACCAAACCGCACGAGCGGCGGGTTTGGCTGGCGCGTTATCTCGCATTGAGCCTGTGAACGCAGACCAAGTCAATGTCTGGCTGGATGGTGCGCCATTTGGGGTCATGATGAATTGGCTTAGTCGCCTGTCGGTAGACTCCGGCGTGCGTGTTGAAGAATTGACCGTCAATCGGTCTGGCGATCAGGCCCAAGTGGATGCGCGTGTCAATTTAATGATTGACCGATAACATGCCCAAGCGTCTGCTGATTGTCTTTGTGATTTTGGTGGCGCTGGGCATCGTTGCCACGCTGCCTGCCCGTTTGGTTTTGCCATCGGCCACCACAGGGTTCCAGTTCCAAAATATTGAAGGCACCATTTGGTCTGGTCAGGCCCAGTTACGCTTACCTCAGCAAGCGCCCTTGCCAATGACTTGGCAGTGGTCTGGTGGGTTCATTTGGCATTGGTCCGTTGATTCGGCTGACCTCTCGCTCGACGGGCAGTGGCGGATAAGCGATCGACACTCGGTCAGCAAGGTATCGGGACAACTGGATGTGGATTATCTTGATATCGCTCAGTGGTTGGTGGTGATTTGGCCGGTCGGTCAAATTGATGTGGCCATCGAGACAATTCGTTGGCAAGCACCGGACTGGCTTGAGATTCAGGGGCGCCTCGTCTGGGGTTCTGCTGCCATTGAGGGCTTAGTCAATGAGTCGCTGGGAGATATTGAAGTGGTGATGGTGCCCAGTGCGTCCTCTCCGGGCTTCACTGAATTTGTGATCGCATCATCGGCATCACCAGCACTGTCTGTCAGTGGTGAGGCACTCACCAACGGCGATCGGTATGAGGTTCGCCTGGTGTTGACGCCAGATGAGAACCGCCGCGAGTTACTTCGGTACCTCTCGGTGCTTGGGCAACGTGGAGACGGGGCGATTACACTGACTCGTTCAGGACAATGGGGGATATTCAATGACTGATCAACATCAACAGGCCGCCGACTGGTTGGCCGTGGCCAAGCGTGCTGCAGAGCGAGCGAATGCCATTTCAATGGGTTATTTTCAAACAGCGCTCCGAGTTGAAACCAAAAGCGATGATAGCCCAGTGACTGAGGCTGACCGGGCCACCGAGCGGGCCATTCGAGAGGTGATATCCACTGCCTTTCCCGAGCATGCGATTGTGGGTGAAGAGTACGGTGGCTCTGGGGACAGCACACACGTGTGGCTAATCGATCCCATTGATGGGACGCGAAGCTTTATCCGTCAACTGCCTTTTTGGTCTATTCAAATTGCGTTGATGGTGGACGGTGAGTTAGTGCTGGGTGTGTCCTCCGCACCCGCATTTAACGAGACCGCTTGGGCGCTACGAGGGCATGGTGCTTACATTGATGGTCATCGCGTGCACGTGCAACCGGTCGCTGAATTGAGTCAAGCAGACATTTCTTTTGGCAACATTCGCTCGTTGGCCAATTCAGCTCAGTGGGCACAGTTGGGATCTTGGATTCAAACGGCGGCGAGAAGCCGTGGCTATGGTGATTTTTATTCGTATCATCGACTAGCAGGTGGTCAGCAAGATGTGGTCGTTGAGAGTGATGTCAATATTTTGGATGTTGCAGCACTCAGTGTCATCGTGACTGAAGCCGGTGGTGTGATGACAGATTTTAGTGGGCAGCCGATCGGTCTGGACAGCACATCAGTTTTGGCGGCCTGCCCTGAACTGCACCAGCAACTCCTCAAAGACCTGCTATCCTGTTAGTCATGTCAAAGTCATTTCCTCGCCCACTACCCATCATCCATGACAGAGTTGAGAGAAAGCCCGCTGACTTATTCAAAGTCGAGCAATTAGACCTAGAATTTTCAAATGGTGAGCGTCGTCGCTACGAGCGCTTGGTGAGTCGGGGGTTGGGCGCGGTCATTGTGGTGGCCATGCCGGATGATGAGCATGTCTTATTGGTACGAGAGTATGCCTGTGGATTTCATCGCTTCGAACTGGGGCTGCCCAAAGGCCGACTCGAACCAGACGAGAGCCTGCTTGAAGGCGCTAACCGGGAGCTACAAGAAGAGTGTGGTTTTGGGGCCAACCAATTAACCGAATTAGGTCAGTTGAGTTTGGCGCCTGGCTACATGAGTCATGCAACCCATGTCATATTGGCGAGAGATCTCTACCCATCGAGACTGCCAGGCGATGAGCCTGAGGAATTAGAAGTGGTCAATTGGCCGATGAATGACTTGGTCAGTTTGGTTCAACGGCCTGACTGCACTGAAGGTCGGACAATCGCAGCCCTTTACATGGCCCGAGATCTGATTGCCAATGGTCAAGCCTAAGGCCGGTGATGGCCTTGATTAGAATGTGTGGACTCAGCGACTGTGCTTGGTTAAGCTATTGAGATATGAGCGAAACTGAACCCCTCATTTTCACCGAAGCAGCGGCTTCTAAAGTGCGTGAGCTCATTTTAGAAGAAGCCAATCCAAACTTAAAATTGCGCGTATACATCACAGGCGGTGGCTGTTCTGGTTTTCAGTATGGATTCACTTTTGATGAGGCTTTAGATGACGGCGATATCACCGTTCATCGTGAAGATGTGACCTTGGTGGTGGATCCCTTGAGTTTTCAATATCTCGAGGGGGCGGAGGTGGATTACACAGAGAATCTTCAAGGGGCTCGTTTTGTGATCAAAAACCCCAATGCAGCAACCACTTGCAGCTGTGGGTCATCCTTTGGTGTCGCCTAATGAGTGAGGATTCGTAAGTGACCATTCTTGCGCTTTTTGTCGCTTTAGTCATAAGCCACTATGCCAAGGGGCTAGAGCGCTTTCGCTCCACTCAATTTTTGGTCAATGTCTTGGAGAGAATTGAAGCCAAATGGCCAGCCTATAAATGGCTCGATATGGTGTTCATTTTGGTCGTCGGCTTATTGGGTGGCGGGCTGTTGGCAGGCATTGCCGAGGGCTTGGGCGGTGAGCTTGTTTGGGCAGTGGTGGCCATTTTGGTGCTCTTATGGGCATTGGGGCCCAGAGATTTAGAGCAAGACATTGACAATGCTTTGGCAGGTGATGATGGCGAGCGAGGCAGCGAGGTGCTGGGGATCTCACCAAATGCCGATGCCCATCAAGCTGGCATCAGCATCTACCTAGCCGCCTTAAGCCGTTGGTTCGGGGTTGTTTTTTGGTTTGTGGTGTTGGGTATTCCTGGCGCACTGATCTACCGCCTGACCGAGCGGTTGTGTGATGAGGCAAGCGCTGAGCATGACCGTGATGGCGTCTTTAGGCTGCGCTTTTTTCTCGAGTGGCCAGTCTTGGCGTTGATGATGATCTCCAGTGCGCTCACCAACGATTTTGATCGTGTTTATCAAGCTTGGCATCGGTATCGGCAATCCAGCGG
>JALQZL010000144.1 GCA_023258355.1 Wenzhouxiangellaceae bacterium
TTCTCGTCTACCTTGCCAGCAAGTATGAAAGCAAAATGTCCCTTCCAAAAGATCCAAAAGAAATTGCTCCCACCACCAAAGGCGCGCCTCCTGGGAGGTAAGGGCCGTCATGGGTGACATGGCAGATAGCGCCATCTTGAATATTGCTTCTGGCCCCGATGGTGATGGTGTTGACATCCCCTCGAAGGACAGCCTGCGGCCAAATGGAGACATCATCGCCTAGGCGCACACGGCCAATCACCGTGGCCTGGGGGTCGATATAAACGTCCTTGCCCAATTGAGGCATCTGGTTTTCGAAGGCGCGCATCTGGATATCCCTATTACAATGTCTAGACCGTTACAATAACGCCTTAACCGAAAAGATCAAACCAACATGCGCGCTCATATCGAAGAACTGGTTACACAGGCCTTGGGCTATCTAAAAAGAGACGGTGTCATCGAAGACGATGCGGGCATCGAGATCCAAGTCGAACCCACCAAAGACCGTGCCCACGGTGACTATGCTTGCAACGTGGCCATGATGCTGGCCAAACGCGCTGGCATGAATCCAAGAGCGCTGGCAGAAAAAATCCTTAAACGATTGCCCGCCTCCAAGCGGGTACGCGACGTTGAAATCGCAGGCCCTGGCTTTTTGAACTTTTTTGCCAGTGGGCACTATCTCAAGGTAGTGGTGAGAGAAATCTTGGCTCAGGGCGAAGCGTATGGCCGCGCACCGGCCAACACCAAAGAACCGCTGCTTATCGAATTTGTTAGCGCCAACCCCACTGGGCCTTTACATGTTGGCCATGGTCGCGGGGCGGCCTATGGCGCCAGCTTGGCGGCGATCTTAAAAGCGGCTGGCCATGCCGTCGACCGCGAGTACTACGTGAATGATGATGGCCGTCAAATGGATATTTTGGCGGTCTCTGTTTGGCTTCGTTATCTTGAGTTGTCTGGTGAGCGGGTTCGCTTTCCAGACAATGGTTACCGTGGTGATTATGTCTACGACATCGCTCGAGAGGTTCGGTCTCGACACGGTGATGACCTACGCCACACCGGCCATGAAGTGGCGCAAACCTTGCCCAGTGATGGTGAGCAAGGCGGTGATGCCGAAAGCCACATTGATGCGCTGATTGCCAAGGCCCGTGAGTTGTTGGGCGAGACAGATTATCAAGCGGTCTTCCAAATCGCTTTGGAGGCCATGCTCAACGATATTCGAGAAGACCTTGATGAGTTTGGCGTGGAATTTGAGCGATGGTATTCAGAGCGAAGCTTGCACGAATCGGGTGCGCTCGATCAATCGTTGGCGACTTTAAAAGAGAAGGGTTGGTTAGAAACACGCAACGGCGCGGTGTGGTTTAAAGCATCTGAACTTGGCGATGACAAAGACCGCGTGGTGGTGAGAGACAATGGCCGAAGCACTTACTTTGCTTCAGACGTGGCTTACTTATTAGACAAGCTGGCGCGTTGTTCGGGGACCGCGTTGTATATCTTTGGCGCTGACCACCATGGCTATGTGCCAAGACTCAAAGCGGCGGCCCAAGGCTTAGGTGAAAATCCTGATCGCGTGGATTTTCAGTTGGTGCAATTTGCTGTGCTTTATCGCGACGGCCAGAAAGTCCAAATGTCAACGCGCTCTGGGGAGTTTGTGACCTTAAGAGATCTTCGAGAGGAAGTGGGCAATGACGCCGCCCGCTATTTCTACATCATGCGTTCTCACGAGCAGCATCTCGATTTTGATTTGGATTTGGCCAAATCAAAAGCCAACGAAAACCCCGTGTTTTATATCCAGTATGCGCATGCCCGTATTCGAAGTATCTTCAACAAACTAGAAGAAGCGGGACAACGGCATAACCAAGCCATTGGTGAGGCCGCCATCAGTCGTTTGGACGCAGAACCTGAGCAGATTTTATTGCGGTCTTTGGGGCGCTATCCAGAAGTGATTGAGAACGCCGCCAGACGGCGCTCGCCACATATCCTCGCCCACTACCTGCATGACTTGGCGGGTCAGTTCCATTCTTGGTACAACCACTCGCAGTTCTTAGTCGATGATGATGATTTGAGAAACGCGCGCCTGAACCTGGCTGCTGCGACAGGCCAAGTGATCGCCAATGGGCTAGGGCTGATTGGTGTGAGTGCACCGGAGTCTATGTAGTGACTAGGCGCCAAGCCAAGCGCAGCAGCTCATCGGCATCCACCGGCTGGATTGGTTTTGGTTTGGGGGTGGTCGTGGGCCTAGGCCTGGCGACCTTGGTGGGTGTGCTTCGAGCACCCAGCCAACAAGAACCCACGCCCGTGGCGCAAGATGAACCATTGGCGCCACTGAATGAAGAAATCGCGCCTGCCAGACGGTATGACTTTTTTAGTGTGTTGCCTGAAGTTGAGCGTGTGGTGCCCGAGCAAGAAATGGCCCAGCGCATGGCTGAGCAAAGTCCGGAACCCAGTCGCACCTACCGTTTACAAGCAGGCTCTTTTCGAGCTCAAGCCGATGCCGAGGCCTTAAAGGCACAAATCACCTTGTTGGGATTGAGTGCGGAGGTCCAAACGGTTAGTGTAGATGACGAAACATGGCATCGGGTCAGGGTAGGTCCTTTTGATTCTGCGCGAGCAGCGGACGGTGCCCGCCGACGCTTACAAGATAACGGGATGGAGGCACTTGTCCTGAGCGGGGGTAATTCCCATCACAACAGAGGAGACAGTTCCATGCTTGAAATGATCATCGCCGCCAATGCTTGGCTCAATGGCATTGTTTGGGGCCCTCCGTTCATGATTTTGTTGGTGGGGACTGGCTTGTATCTCACTTACCGCTTGGGATTTTTCCAGTTTCGGTATGTCTGGCACTCGTTCAAGCATAGCTTTGGCCAGATTTTTAAGCGCCGTGTCGATACCGAAGCCGGTGCCATTAGCCCATTCCAAGCCGTGGCGGCGGCCATGGCAGCGACCATTGGGGTGGGCAATATTGCGGGTGTTGCGACTGCCTTGGTCTTGGGTGGTCCGGGCGCAATTTTTTGGATGTGGATGGTGGCTTTGGTCGGCATGGCGACCAAATTGGCCGAAGCCACACTGGGCCTGAAGTACCGCCACATTGATGAAAACGGTCACGTCTCTGGCGGCGTGTTTTACTACATTGAAAAAGGCTTGGGCCCGCAATGGAAGTGGCTGGCTGTCGCCTATGCCTTCTTCGCAGGGGTGTCTGCTTTTGGTTTGGGCAACATGGTCCAGTCCAACACCGTCGCCCAATCCATGGCCGTTGGCTTTGGTGTCCCCAATTGGGTCACAGGGCTTGTGTTGGTTGTGATGGTGGGTGCCGTGACCTTGGGCGGCATTAGCCGTATTGCCACCACCGCAGAGAAAATTGTGCCGTTAATGGCAGGCGCCTACATCATCGGTGCCTTGGGTATTTTGGCTGTGAACATTACCC
>JALQZL010000145.1 GCA_023258355.1 Wenzhouxiangellaceae bacterium
AACCAAATGGAAGCTGTTGGAGCCTAAGTCAACGCCAGCATATAAATCAGTCTTAGCCATCGCAGTGCCGGCTTATCAATTCAGTCTGAAGCTCAATCAGTGGGTCATTTTCCTCCCGCTGGATTAATGAGTAGTGGCCCTCACTGTCCAACAGCCAAGCGCTTTGATTATCAAGAAAGGCCATTTCAATGCTTTCCTGCCAGACCTTTGCGCTGTCGTCTGGGTTAAGAATGGGGAAACAAGCCTCCACTCTTTGGAATAGATTGCGCTCCATCCAGTCTGCGCTGGCCGCCATGGTGTGAGGCTGGCCGCCGTTGATGAAGTGATAGACACGACTATGCTCCAAGAATCGACCAAGGATGGAGCGAACCTGAATGTTTTCAGACAAACCCACAATGCCAGGGCGAAGACAACAGACCCCTCTGACCACTAAGCGAATGGGAACACCTGCCCGAGAGGCTCGATACAATGCTTGGATGATGCTCGGTTCAGTTAATCCATTCATTTTGGCATCGATGCCTGAGGGACGATTAGCCCTAGCGTGTTCAATTTCACGCTCGATGCTCTCCAAAAGCTTGGCGTGGAGATCAAAGGGAGAGCGCCACAAGTGGTGAAGTGTCTGTGTCTGTCCGAGGCCAGAAAGCTGTTGGAAAATACGATGAACATCCTCAGTCATCTGCTCATTGGCGGTGAGTAAACTCCAATCGGTATACGACTTGGCTGTGCCCTGATGATAGTTACCTGTCCCTAAATGCGCATAACGTTTCAACTGGTTTTGTTCACGCCTCACAATCAGCATCATTTTGGCGTGCGTTTTATGGCCAACAACGCCATAGACCACTTGAACGCCTGCCTCTTGCATGCGTGTTGCTAGCGCAATGTTGGCTTCTTCATCAAAGCGCGCGCGGAGCTCGACAATGGCTGTCACATCTTTACCTGCCCGTGCAGCCTCAATCAAAAGTCCGACCAAGACAGAGTCCACACCCGTTCGGTAGAGCGTTTGTTTGATCGCCAAAACCGCCGGGTCAGCGACGGCTTGCCGCATCAGATCCACAATAGGACTGAAACTGTCATAAGGGTGATGAAGCATCCAGTCTTGCCGCTCAATGGCTGAAAAGAGATTGTCCTGCGTCATGAGTGCACGAGGAGTCGCCGGTTGAAAAGCGGGGTAACACAAATCAGCACGATCTGCTAAATCGCATATTGCGCTCATGCGGTTCAAATTGACTGGCCCATCACACTTGTAAATGGCCTCATCTTCTAAGCCAAATTGCATCGCCAAAAACTGACAGATATCGTCAGGACAATTGACAGCCACCTCAAGGCGGACGGCTTCAGCAAATCCACGTGCCATCAACTCACCTTCTAGCGCACGGGCTAAATCTTCTACCTCCTCTTCATCAACGAACAGTTCACTGTTTCGGGTGACACGAAACTGATAGCAGCCATGGACTTGCATGCCGGGAAATAATTCCGAGATGAATGCGTGTATGACAGAGGAAAGGAAAACAAAATCATTCGGCCCTTGTGAATGTGCTTGCGGGATGCGAATAATTCTCGGGAGGGAGCGGGGCGCACGGACGAGCGCCATCCCGCTATCTCTGCCAAAGGCATCCTCGCCATCAAGCGATACGGCAAAATTGAGTGACTTATTCAGAATTCGAGGGAAAGGATGTGCTGGGTCAAGACCCAGCGGACTAAGCACAGGCATGATGTCTTGTCTGAAGTGCTCATGCAGCCACTGCCGTTGATGATCTGTCCATTTTGACCGTCTAAGAATTCGAATGTCTTGCTGCCTAAGCTCTGGTGTGAGCTCATCATTTAAAATTCGATACTGCTCTGTGACCATTGCCAACACGGCATCACGGATCGCTTCAAGCGTCTGACCAAGCGATAATCCATCAGGACTTGCCTGATTGATACCATGTTGCATACGTTGACGGATCGAAGCGACCCTTACCTCAAAAAACTCATCTAAGTTTGTACAAGAGATACATAGAAACCTCAGTCTCTCCAACAACGGAAGACGCTGATCTCGGGCCAACGCCATCACTCTGTGATTGAAGCTTAGAAGGCTGAGCTCGCGATTGAGGTAGAGAGCCGGGTCATTCAAATCATCATCACGCCAGTCACTCAATGACTGAGTGACTTGGATGGGCGTCTCTCGGATGCCCGTATCTTCGGCGGAAAGTTTAGGTTTGGGCAGGTCTTGGGTCATCGTCGGGCCAGTCGATATTGCTCGCGTCGAAGTTCGATCACTCTGGCATTGATCCTTGAGCGCTGGTAATAATCCAAGGCCTCATTTTCTAGGACACGCTCAAGTTGTTCAATGGCTTGATCGATGCCGCCACGAATATAGTAGCTCTCTGCCTGGGCCTCGGCGGCTCGCACCCGATCGCCTGCCCGAGAAGCGGCTTGCGCATAGAGCTCCGTCATACTGAGATCTGTGGGGTGTTCATGCAAGTGGCGTCTGAGTACGGCAGCCGCCTCAATGGCACGATCGACATCAGGTTCATGCATCAGTGTCTGTGCATATTGAGTTGTCACCAATTGGCTTCCGGCATATTCCAAGTAGAGCTCAGAGAGAATCTCCAGACTCTGATCAAGTTGGTCACTCGCTAGGTGCCATTGAGCCTTCAAAAGTCTGAACAGTTGATTTTTGGGTTCTTCTCGAAGCAGCTGTGCCAATTGCGTTTGTGCCAGATCCAACTGACGGGCTTCAATCGCTGCCATGGCTAAGCCGTAGCGCATCGGAGAGCTTGGCTTATCACCTTGCCTGAGACGAAGGGTGAAGTATTCAATGGCCTGCTCTGGCTTTTGGCTCATGAGCACCCTCAGTCTTGCTTGAATGTAATGAAATAGTCCGTCTGACCGAAGAGGATCCCCCGCCAATTGATCAGCGCGCGCTTTGGCTTCTGCCACACGATTGACGGTCAGCGGGTGGGTGCGCAGATATTCAGGGACACCGCTGCCCTGAGACCGTGACTGAAAATTAAGTCGCTCAAAGAAACGGGTCATGCCATCGGGATCATAGCCACCTCTGGCTAACAAGCCTATGCCAATTCGATCTGCCTCTGCCTCGCTTTGACGGGTGTGGTTGATTTGGAACTGCGTTGCCAAACCCATCCCGCTCATGAGAATGGCGCTTGTGGCGTCACCAGACCCACCTGCCATTCCAGAGGCCAGCGCCAGACCCAATGTGGCGAGCATCGCCGGCATGGACACATTTTTCTGATTTTCGATGGCGCGCGCCAAATGGTCTTGGGTAATGTGGGCAATTTCGTGAGCAACCACGCCAGCCACTTCAGCCTCATCCTCAGCCAGTAAAATAAGCCCCGAATGGAGTCCGATCACGCCGGCGGGTGCGGCGAAGGCATTAATGCTGGGTTCT
>JALQZL010000146.1 GCA_023258355.1 Wenzhouxiangellaceae bacterium
TTCAGAGCGTATGCGCTACCGTCAGGTAGAGACAATGGGCGACGGTGCACTTGCTGTTCGTTTCGCTGATGTCGAAACGCGTGACAGTGCCGCGACTATGCTTAAAGGCAAGTTTCCAGAATTCATGATCACCAATCTTGACGAGGCTAACTACTCAAGCTTGAAGATCAATCTTAGCGAGCAGACGCTTCGCGAGATCGAAGACTACGCGATCAAACAGAACCTCACGACCCTGCGTAACCGTGTTAACGAGCTAGGTGTTGCTGAGCCACTAGTGCAGCGCCAAGGCCGTAACCGTATTGTTGTTCAGTTGCCTGGTGTACAAGACACGGCAGAAGCCAAGCGCGTGCTGGGTTCCACTGCAACAGTTGAATACCGTGGCGTAGATGATCAAAACGACCCCTATGAGGCGCAGAGAACAGGTCGTGTGCCGCCACAATCTCGTTTGTACTTCGACCGACAAGGTGAACCCATTTTGTTATCGCGGACAGTGATCGCTTCAGGGGACAACCTCGTGGGTGCGGCAGCAGGCTTTGATCAGCAAACTGGTCAACCCAACGTTGTCGTGACCTTGGATGGTGTGGGTGCAAGACGCATGCTTGAGCACACCACAGAAAATGTGGGCAACCGCATGGCGGTTGTCTTTATTGAGCATCGCCCAGCGGTGGAGGTCATTGATGGCGAGGAAGTCCGCACAACGCGACGCGTGGAAGAAGTCATCTCAGCGGCTGTGACCCGTGAACCATTCGGTCGACGTTTCCAAACAACCGGTCTTGGTAATGCAACAGAAGCCACGCAGTTAGCTATGTTGCTGCGCGCCGGTGCATTGGCAGCACCCATGCAAATCATCGAAGAGCGAACTGTGGGTCCAAGCCTAGGTCAGGACAACATTGATCAAGGCTTCCAGTCAGTCATGATCGGCTTTGCACTTGTCTTGGTGATCATGCTTGTGTATTACAAAGTCTTTGGGTTGATTGCCAACATTGCCTTGACTGCTAACCTGGTGTTGATTGTTGCGCTTCTGTCAATGCTGGGTGCCACACTCACGTTACCGGGTATCGCTGGTATCGTTTTGACCGTCGGTATGGCTGTTGATGCCAACGTCTTGATTTTCGAGAGGATCAAAGAAGAGCTAGGGATTGGCAATACTCCGCAAGCAGCGATTAGAGCGGGCTATGAAAAAGCCTTCTCAACCATTGCCGATGCCAATGTCACAACCCTGATTGCCGCGGTGGTGTTGTTTATGTTCGGCTCAGGGCCAGTGAAAGGGTTTGCAGTGACTCTGAGCTTGGGCATCATGACCTCGATGTTCACGGCGATTCTTGGTACGCGCGGCATTGTTAATCTTATTTATGGTGGTCGCAAGCGTGTTCAAAAGCTTGCGATTTAGGAAAAAACATGGACATTATTAAGGCAAATATAAACATCAACTTTATGGGGCAGCGCAAAGCGGCGCTAGCTTTATCTTTGGTGTTAATCGTACTGAGCATTGTGTCGCTATCGACGCGAGGCTTGGACTTTGGCTTGGACTTCACGGGCGGTACCTTGATCGAGATCTCTTATGAGGCGCCACCAGAACTGACCACAGTTAGAGCTCAGCTTGATGTTGGGGGGTTTGAGGATTTCACTGTTCAGACCTTCGGCAGTGCGAGAGATATTGTGGTCCGGATTCCTGCCAGTGAGAGTGAGGAGAGTGGTGCTGATTTGAGTACACGGGTCCTCGAAGCGCTTTCAGTCGACAACCCAGGCATTGATCTTAGAAGAGTCGAGTTCGTGGGCCCTCAAGTGGGCAAAGAGCTCGCAGAACAGGGCGGTTTAGCGCTTTTGTATGCACTGTTTGGCATTTTGCTCTACGTGTCGTTCCGGTTCCAGTGGCGTTTTGCCGTCGGTGCGGTGGCTGCTTTGATTCATGATGTGATCATTGTGCTTGGCTTTATCTCGCTGTTCAAAATGAGCTTTGATTTGACCGTGGTGGCTGCCATTTTGGCGGTGATTGGTTATTCACTGAACGATACGATTGTTGTGTATGACAGACTACGTGAGAACTTTCGTGTGAAGCGTAAAGGAACGGCGATTGAATTGACGAACTTATCTGTCAATCAAATGCTCGGCCGCACATTGATGACCTCTCTGACCACCATGGCAGTGCTGGTAGCGCTCTTCTATTTCGGTGGTGAAATCATCCATGCTTTTGCGTACACCCTGATCATGGGTGTCTTGATAGGTACCTATTCATCAATCTATATTGCTGGTAATGCCGCCATTTTATTGGGGATATCAAAGCAAGATTTGATGCCTGTCGAGAAAGAAGGGGCTGATCAGCCAGATATGGAGATGATTCCTGAGAGGTTCCGTCGCCAGTGAACCACATGACTGGTTTGCGCTGGTCAAATCCGACGATCATGCTCGCCAGCGCCTTGCTGGTCTCTAGCGCGCTCGCTGCTGATTATGGCGTGGACATTGATTTGTGGCTAGAGGGTGAGCCAGTGGATGTCTCTGTCACTGAGCTCTCCTCTCGCACTCCTGTCGTTGTGGATGTGCCACAAAAGTATCGTTTGTCGCTGATCGTTGAGTCGATGGACGATAGCTGGGCACCGGCCAATGCTATTTGGCTCCGAGTCGATGTGTTTCAATGGTCTGAGGTGGATGAAGCGTGGGTGTTTGTGACCGATGCCCTCTCCGGTGCGCCACTTGGACAAGCCCAAACCGTGAGTTTGACGGCACCAGGAGTTGAAGCTGGACCAAACACCTCAGACCTCTACCTAGTGGCTTCAGTCACCGGAGTAACGCCATGAAACTGCTGCTGAATACGCTGGATGGGCGTCGCCCGTTTCTCCTTATTGCACTGGCGTGTCTGAGCCTGTTGGGGTATGCCTATTACGCTGAGCATGTCTTAGGCCTAGAGCCTTGCCCCCTTTGCATGCTGCAAAGGCTAGGTTTTATCGGGATGTTGCTGGTGAGTATGGTCGCGGCTGCGCACAGCCCAGGCCGGCTCGGAAGACGTTTGTACAGTCTGCCTATTTTGCTCAGCGGTGGCTGGGGTGTGACCACAGCTTATCGTCATGTTTGGCTTCAAAGTCTTCCAGAAGATGAGGTGCCAGATTGCGGTCCCGGCCTAGAATTCATGCAGGACTACGGGTTTACTTGGACCGAAATCATCACAGAAGCCTTCACGGGCGCAGGGCAATGCGCTGAGGTAGACTGGGCTTTTCTTGGATTGTCCATGCCTGCGTGGACATTAATCTGGTATGTTGGTCTTTTGCTGTTCCTGATTGTGGCTGTGATCTGGGGGCGTCCCAGCCGTGAGATAGATACCTGACAAATCACATTGAGTTTCGAGTCATGAGTGCCCCTGTAGAGTC
>JALQZL010000147.1 GCA_023258355.1 Wenzhouxiangellaceae bacterium
GTTTGCCTTCCCGACTGGATCGTTTGATCAGTGAGGGTACGATTGGCCCTGTGGTGGTGGTCTTTCCTGATTGTTACACCAGTTTAGGTGGCAACCAATAT
The DNA here is from genome assembly GCA_023258355.1 of Wenzhouxiangellaceae bacterium. Taxonomy (GTDB): domain Bacteria; phylum Pseudomonadota; class Gammaproteobacteria; order Xanthomonadales; family Wenzhouxiangellaceae; genus Wenzhouxiangella. The sequence goes on from JALQZL010000147.1 coordinate 102, forward strand.
GTAGACACGCCAGCCATGGGACGATATGCCACCTACCTCATCGAAGAATTGATTCCTGGGATTGATGCTGCTTTCCGCACGATCCCTGATTGGCGAGCCCGTGGCGCATTTGGAAAGTCATCGGGCGGCTTTGGTGCGCTTCATCTGGCCATGGCCCATCCCGAGGTATTTGGGGCGGTGGCTTCTCATGCAGGTGATTGCGGGTTTGACCGAGTCTATATGAGAGACTTTCCCACCACTTGTGACGTGCTAGCTCGGTATAAAGGGGATCGCGCCGAATTTATCCGCGCGTTTTGGCGTGCAAAACGGCCAGGGCATGCCGATTTCCATGCCCTAATGACACTCTGTTTGGGTGCCAGCTACTCACCCGATCGGACAGAGCCACTTGGTTTTTCTTTACCTTTTGACCTTCACACCTGTGAGTTGAATGAGGAGGTCTGGGCCAAATGGCTTGCTTTTGACCCAATTCATCGTGCGCCAACGGCCCGCACTGCCTTGCAAAGGCTAAGTGGCCTGTGGATTGACGTGGGTTTCAAAGACCAGTACTTCATTCATTATGGGAGCCGTGCACTCCATCGCGTGCTGGCGCAAAGTGAGATCACTCATCATTATGAAGAATTCGATGGCACCCACTCAGGCATCGATTGGCGTCTTGATCTCTCAATTCCGTTTCTGGTAAACCAACTGGCCGGTTAGCGCACGTTACAATAGCCTCTATGTTAACGGTCACCCCCTCAGCCCGAGAATACTTTGAAGGCTTGCTTACCCAGCAGCCGGAGGGCACCAATCTGCGCTTGCAGGTGCTCAATCCAGGCACACCACGTGCGGAAGTAGACCTGACCTTCTGTCATGCAGGGCAGGAAGGCAGGACCGATCAGATCATCGACTGCGGTCTTTTTTCCTTGTTTGTTGAGGAAATCAGCGCCTCTGCGCTTGATGGTGCTGTGATTGATTTTGAGCGGCACGAGACAGGCGGCGATTTATCGATTCGAGCCCCTGGCCTCAAAGGGGCGCGCCCTGATCCCAAAGCACCTATCGAAGAGCGTATCGGCTGGGTGCTGGAGGCGCGCATTAACCCCATGGTGGCCTCTCATGGTGGGGTAGTCAGTCTTGTCGAGGTAACAAGCGAGGGCGATGCGGTGCTGCAATTTGGCGGCGGCTGTCAGGGATGTGGCATGATCGATGTCACTTTGAAACAGGGTGTCGAGACAACCCTTCGCCAAGAAATTCCGGAGCTTCGGCATGTGATTGACGCCACTGATCATGCCAGTGGCGAGAACCCCTACTATTGAGCAGTGGCGTCGGAGATCTGCACTTCGATCAGGGCTCGATCCTCAGATCGACCAAGCCTTCCTGAGAACCGTACCAAGCAGCCAAGTCTTCAATATCTTGATCTGACAGGCCAGCCGCAAATCCTGACATGATGGCGTGATCACGACTGCCAGAGCGGTAGGCTTTCAGTGCCTGCACCAAGTAGTCGCGATGCTGGCCACCCAGTTTCGGGTAATCATCCTGCAGCGAGAGGTTTCCATCAACCCCATGGCAACTCTGGCACACCGTGGATATTTCTAATCCTCTTTGGGCATTGCCCACGCCATAGGCTGACGTTGTTATCAAACCAGTCAGTAGGCCGACTAGGATCGTTTTGATAGCAAAACGGCTCATGGTGTTCCTGCTCATGGGGTTTCTCCAGATGCTGAGGGCTCATCACTGGCTGGCGTTAGGCTGACGAAGTAGGCCGCGACATGATGCATATCTTCATCGCTGAGCGTGTGGGCTTGGGCGTTCATTGTCGGGTGTTGTCGGGTACCGTCTCTGTAGGCTTTGAGCGCAGAAACAATATAGCCGTAGTTTTGGCCCCCAATTCGAGGGACAGAATAGGTCGGATAGACATTCTGGTGGTAGGGAATACCGTGGCAACCGTTACAGGTGTAGGCGATGATCTTGCCCTCTTCAGCATTGCCCTGTTGGGCCCAACTTGCCGAACCTCCCAGCAGACCAATCATGAGGAAGATCAAGCGGGTAGCGTGGATTGCTTGTCTCAAAGCCAAATACTCCAAAATGGTCGAAGAAGCTATTATAACGGGCCAAACTCGGTGGGTGTAGATCACACGTGTTTTCCAGAAATACGATAAAATATCGGCTGGTTTGATTAGGCAAAAATCATGCGCTCACTGAATGCCCTAGACTTATTTGACATCTCCTCAGAGCTCACGGACGAGGAGTTGATGATTCGTGACACGGTGGCTCGTTTTGTTGATGAGCGTGCTCTGCCACTGATGGCTGAGTGCTTTGACAAGGGTCGATTTCCCAAAGAATTGATTCCTGAGATTGCGGAGTTGGGCTTATTGGGATCGAGCATTGAGGGCTATAACTGCGCTGGCCTAAACTCAGTCAGTTATGGACTTATTTGCCAAGAATTAGAGCGCGGGGACTCTGGTCTTCGGAGCTTTGTCTCTGTTCAGTCATCGTTGTGTATGTATCCCATTTACGCTTTTGGTTCAGAGGAGCAAAAGGATCGGTGGTTGCCCAGCATGGCTGCTGGAGAAGTCATTGGGTGCTTCGGACTGACTGAGCCTCATGGTGGGTCAGATCCATCAAATATGAAGACGCATGCCAGACGAGAGGGTGATGATTGGATCTTGAATGGCGCCAAAATGTGGATCACCAATGGTGGTATCGCCGATATTGCTATTGTCTGGGCAAGAACTGAAGAGGGTATCCAAGGGTTCATTGTGGAGAAAGACTTCAAGGGGTTTGAAACCAAGGATATTCACGCGAAGATGTCACTGAGAGCTTCAATCACCTCGGAGCTTTATTTTGATAATGTTCGGGTCCCTGAGGCAAATCGCTTGCCGAATGTGGTTGGCCTCAAAGGCCCCTTGTCGTGTCTGTCACAGGCCCGATATGGCATTACTTGGGGCCCCATCGGGTCAGCCCAGGCATGCCTCAAAGAAGCGTTGGACTACACCTCAGACAGACTTTTATTTGAACGGCCACTGGCTGCTAACCAAGCGGTGCAGATACGGCTTGCGGAGATGGCAAAGCAAATCACGACAGCCCAGTTGCTCTCACTTCGCCTGGGACGCCTGAAAGATGCTGGTAAAGTGCATCCGACACAGATCTCTTTGGCCAAGTGGAACAATGTTCGGATGGCCTTGGATGTGGCTAGAGACTGCCGAGACCTCTTGGGAGGCTCTGGCATCACCTTGGAATATGTGGCCATCAGACACCTACTCAACCTTGAGTC
>JALQZL010000148.1 GCA_023258355.1 Wenzhouxiangellaceae bacterium
CCAACTGCCGCGCATGCCCTGTAGCAGATGACTGTCAGGCATTGGCTAGCGGCCGTGTGGGTGAACTTCCGGCCAAAAAGCCAAAAAAAGCATCGCAAACCATTCAGCTCACTCTAATGATTGTGTTTAACAGTCAAGGCCAAGTGTTGCTCCATAGGCGACCCTCACACGGTATCTGGGGTGGGCTTTGGTGCCTGCCCACGCATGATTTAATGGAATGGCCTCAAATGACTCAGAGCGGACCTGCTGTCGCTCCCATGCGCCATTTGCTCACTCACCGAATATTGATCCTATCTTTTCAGTCATTGATACTGTCGACAAACGTTCCACTGGATAGTCCAAACACGGCGTGTCGATGGTTCGAGCTCTCACAGACACAACAATTGGGTCTGCCAAAACCTATTGAGCGTGTTCTTCAAAACCTGTCCACACTTGGGTATTGATACACTACTGGCCATGATGACCGAGCTTATTTACTGCCACTATCTAAAAAAGGAAGCCCCGAGGCTAAAACGGGCCCCATTACCTGGACCGTTGGGTCAGAAAATATTCGATCACATCAGCCAAGAGGCATGGGACAAGTGGCTGGCGCACCAAACCATGCTCATCAATGAAAACCGCCTAAGTCCACTGGACCCTGAGCACCGGCGTTATTTGTTTGAGCAAGCAGAGGCCTTTTTATTCGGGGGTGACGTAGACCAAGCGGCGGGTTTCACCCCACCGGCCTAACCGACGTGATGTGGTCAGTGATGGCTGATCGGGACGTCGGTCTGAAGACTTGCCCGAGGCTCAAATGCCCGACTAGATGGCTCAATGGCTACAATTCGACATCGCATGGCACCGACAACAATATCATCATTGATGCCTATGAAGTCTTGGCTAGCACCCTCAATCTCAAAGCCTAAGGCTCTGGATAAAGCGAAATGACAAGTGGGTTCTAGTGTGAGCTGATACTTTCGTCTGGGTGTTGCCAGCTCAATGATAAGACCGTCTTCAACAGCTTGCCAATTCAATATTTGGCCCTTGCGAATGCGCTTTAAAGCGGGGAGATCTGCTTGAACTGTGGCGTTGGTGGCCTCGCCCGGTGGTTCAGCTGTCAAGCTGCACCCAGCGACCAGAAAAGACACCATCGCTAAGCTCACCAGGCGTCCAAGAACAAATTCACTCATGGCATCTTGTCACGTGAGGCAAGTCAAACTCTAAGCTACCACAAACCAGGGCCGGCCAGAAAGGGGCGGCAGAATGGGATGTGGATTGGCCGACAAACTGCCAAAACTCCTCTCTTTTGAGGCAGAGGTGGTAGACGAGCACCCAGTTCATGGTAAAATAGTGGCTTGCTAAGTAGCAAGCATTGCATGGCCAAGTAGCTCAGTTGGTAGAGCAGCGGATTGAAAATCCGCGTGTCGGTGGTTCGATTCCGCCCTTGGCCACCACCTATTAAACACCACAAAACCTCATCCGCTCCTCTTAGTCAGGGCTAGCGCATTGGCATGTTCTGGATGGGAAACATCCCAAGGCATCTGCAGATGCCTTGGGTAAGAACACTACAAGATTGACTGCGTGCCATCACAGTCATAACCGGCAATACGGATCAAGCGCTGAAGATTCAACGTGCTTGTACCAAGACCTGAACCTGAAAAATTTGTCACCGCCTCAATCTGATTGCAATTGACCACGCGCAGTGTCATCGTCCCCAAGATCTCCGCTGATATATCAGTGCCACTGAAGTCACCAGGCCGATTAAATAACTCACCGCCCTCGAAGTAAGCCATATCAAGAGTGACCTCATTCACACCCTGATCAATGTCTTTATTCGCCGCGACCCAAATGGGCTTTCCATCCAAGTAGGTAAACCAAATCGCAAAGACATAATTTCGGTCTTGCTTTGGCACTTCTCCCACTTGCAAGACCAAACCAGTGGCTGGCAAGCCGTCAGCAATCCATTGGCCTGTCATACGCCCAGTGAAGACAGGGGCCGTGAGCTGGGGTTTATCAGCACTCGGGGTATAGGCATTCACATTGACCAATACTGTCTGGCTACCCCAACCAATTCGAAGCTGACCGCCTGCGTTGTAACGGTCAATTAACTGATCGAGCTGTTCTGCACTGACCGAGCCATAAGCTGGTGTATCCAAGACATACGTCACACCATCGTCAAAAGCATCGGCATCAAATCCACGAACACCTGTTTTGGCGCCCAGTGCGCCCTCGACACCATGATTCCAATGATAGGCGACCAATGGAATATCCTCACCTTGGTCATCTCTCAATGCCATCATCGGTCGCATTCGAATCTGCTCTGCCAAAGCATCGCTGATGCCATTGGGAAGCGAGAAACGGACTAAGATCGCAGAGCGGTTGGGGTCATGGCAACCGTGACGCCACACAGTCACCCTGACATTGACACTCCCCTGTGATGCACCCTCTGGAATGAAGTCTTGGCTCACTGTACCCGCTGCAATAACTTGACCTTGCGGAATATCACGTGCATTGGGAAGCTCAGATAAACATCCTCGAGGCACTGCTGAAACCACATCATAATTATCAGGGTAGCGATAGCTATTGATGTAACCCTCTGGTGAGGGACTCGGCCCTGATCCAGAGTCGGTCTCATATTCAATCAGGTAGTAAAGCTGATTAGCCGCATCGACGTCATTCCATTGGCCTGCTGTTCCCAGCACAAACCCTGCATTCAGCGCCGGATTAGGCCAAGTCTGCAGTGCCATCCCTGCGGCATCCTGGTTCTCAAAGTTATCTGGCTCATTGCGAGACCCCCCATCGACACCCCAATTGTTATAGCGACTGCTAACGGATACCCCAGATTGGTTTCCGCTCCAAAATGGCTCTCCTGTGGGCGCCCATATCCATTGACCTTCCGTATCCAAGTCATTGGCACCGAGCCAGACGTAAGCCGAGCCGCCACCATCCTCTGCGGAGGTCGCTGCGAATGCGCTACTGGCAATCTGAGATTGCAACGCACTGTATATGGCTGCGTTCTCGGCCTCAGTCTCGATGATTGCCAAATAACCCGGAAATCCGTTAAACGTCGAGTTTTCTGCATTGGTCTTAGCAGACGACCAAGAGGTTGGGGTTGTCACTAGCTGATAGGTGTGCCCACCGTGCTGGAAAAAGAAGTCAGCCAATGCAACGCCAGGAAGCAGTGAGAGAAGCGAGAGACCAAGGACTCGATACATGCACTTAACCCCAATCTTGAACAAATGTTTAGGTGATTATGGCTTGTATTTCGAAAGAAATAAAGCAAAAAAAGGGCCTATTACCCAGTCGCTGGCGCCCAATGGAGATCGATACCCAATGCCTGTGCAAGCGATTGGGTGCGCTAT
>JALQZL010000149.1 GCA_023258355.1 Wenzhouxiangellaceae bacterium
CGTGGTAAGTCAATTGAGGAGGTTCGTGAGCATCATGGCTGATGAGCAAAAAAAAGTAACCAAGAAGAAGGTTGCGAAGAAGGCTTCGTCCAAAAAGACTGCGTCTAAGAAGACGGCTTCAAAAAAAACCGCTTCGAAGAAAACGGCCTCTAAGAAGGTCGCGACCAAAGCGAGCGAAACCGCGCCTGCAGCTGGGTCAAAGCCGGCAGCGCCTAAACCGTCATCTGGTCGTATGCGCGTCACCCTTGTGAAGAGTTTGATTGGAACCATAGGGCGCCACAGAGAAACTGTGCGTGGCATGGGTCTTCGTCGCCTAAACCACACTGTTGAGCTGGAAGATACGCCGGCAACTCGTGGGATGGTGAAGAAAGTTCAGTATCTCGTCAGAGTCGAGAAGGATTAATTTTATGAAACTGAATAATGTGAAATCTGCGCCAGGAAGTCGTTCAGCCCGTAAGCGGGTTGGACGCGGTATTGGCTCTGGTCTGGGTAAGACCGCTGGCAGAGGCCACAAGGGCCAACACTCTAGATCTGGTGGGTACCACAAGGTCGGCTTTGAGGGTGGTCAGCTCCCAATCCAACGGCGTTTGCCGAAAGTGGGCTTTTCAACGCCAGCTAACCGTTTTACGCGTGAGGTTCGGCTCTATCAAATTGACGCGATGAAAGAGGATGTCATTGATCTTGAAAGCTTGAAGGCTGCGCGCATCGTGCCGAATGAGACCAAGAAAGTGAAAGTGATTCAACGAGGCGAGCTGACACGTGCGGTATCCGTTAAAGGTGTGGGAGTGACAGCAGGCGCTCGCAAAGCTATTGAAGCAGCAGGTGGCAAGGTCGAGTAATGGGTGCTTCCTCCTCAGATATGGCAGGCATGTTGGGTGGCATCGGTCGCATGACCGAGTTACGTCAGCGTTTGTCTGTGGTGCTGATCGCTCTGCTTGTCTTTAGACTGGGTACATTTATACCTGTGCCTGGGATCAATCCTGTCGCGCTGGTTGAGTTGATGGACCTCTCGCGTGGCACGATTGTCGATATTTTCAACATGTTTTCTGGCGGTGCACTTGGGCGCTTTTCCATTTTTGCCCTGGGTGTGATGCCTTATATTTCGGCATCCATCATCATGCAGCTGATGAGCCACGCAATCCCTCAGCTACAAGCGCTTCGCAAAGAGGGTGAGTCTGGCCGCCGCAAGATTACACAGTACACGCGCTACTTTACAGTGGTCTTGGCAGTATTTCAGTCACTCGGGGTGGCGGTGGCCTTGCAGAGCCAAAGCGCGGGCGCTCAGCTTCCCGTGGTCTTTGCTCCTGGGCCAGGGTTTATCTTGGCAGCGGTGGTGACACTGACTGCGGGAACGATCTTCTTAATGTGGCTGGGTGAGCAAATCACAGAACGAGGCATCGGTAACGGTATCTCTATCCTAATTTTTGCAGGTATTGTTGCTGAGTTGCCGTCTGCCGTTGGCTCCACGCTTGAGCTCGTTAACACGGGCCAGCTTGCAATCACAACAGCCACCTTTTTGGGAGTGCTCGCTCTGGCTGTCACTGCCTTTGTGGTCTTTGTTGAGCGGGGCCAGCGTCGGATTACTGTCAATTATGCTCAAAGGCAAGGGCGTCAAGCTTATCGGTCTCAGTCAAGCCACCTTCCCTTGAAAGTGAACATGGCAGGCGTGATCCCCGCTATTTTTGCATCCAGTTTGGTTTTGTTCCCTGCCACCATGTCAACTTGGTTTGGACAAGCGGATGGTGTGAGTTGGCTGCAGAACATCGCACAGCAACTGACCCCTGGCCAGCCCATCTATGTGGCTTTGTTTGGAGGCTTGATTGCCTTTTTCTGCTTTTTCTACACCGCAATCGTTTTTAATTCGCGTGAGACAGCAGACAATCTCAAGAAGTCAGGGGCCTTTATCCCTGGGATACGTCCTGGCCGTCAGACCGCAGAGTACATTGACTTTGTGTTAACCCGATTAACTGCCATTGGGGCGCTTTATCTGGTTGCGGTGTGTTTGATGCCGGAGTTCCTGATCATGCGTTGGAATGTGCCGTTTTATTTTGGTGGTACATCACTTCTGATCATTGTGGTTGTCACGATGGACTTTATGGCTCAATTACAGGCCCACTTGATGTCTCATCAGTATGACAGTTTGCTAAAGAAATCAAACCTTAAAGGCTATGGCCGGTCTGGCGTGGTCCGCCGGTAACTCAAATTCTCAGGAGTTTTAAAGATGAAAGTACAGGCATCAGTGAAGAAAATTTGCCGCAACTGCAAAGTTGTAAGGCGCCGTGGTGTCGTATTCGTGATTTGCTCAGATCCGAAGCACAAGCAGCGTCAGGGGTGATTGTTCTTGAGTATTTCATTCGATTTTACTAAAATAGTGGGTTGCGTTAGTGATACGCGCCCAATGAAAGACGGAGACATTAAATGGCTCGCATAGCAGGCGTTAACTTGCCCCTTCAGGCACACACCTGGATTGGGTTGACCCACATTTACGGCATTGGCCGCACTCGTGCCTATCAGCTTTGTGAGCTGACTGGTATAGATCCCTCGACAAAGATCAAGGATCTAACAGAGGCGGAGCAAGAGAAATTGCGTCAGCAAATCGGAACGCTCACAGTCGAGGGTGACCTGAGACGTGAAGTGGGAATGAACATCAAGCGGCTGATGGATCTGGGTTGTCATCGTGGTCTTCGTCATCGCCGTGGCCTCCCCGTGAGAGGTCAACGAACAAAAACCAATGCGCGGACTCGAAAAGGTCCTCGTCGTCCTGTCCGTTAAGGGATTGATAAGTAATGGCTAAGCAGCAGACCAAAAGCAAGAAAAAAGTAAAAAAGGTGATCGTGGACGGCATCGCACATGTCCATGCGTCCTTTAACAATACGATCATCACGATTACGGACCGGCAGGGCAATGCGGTCTCTTGGGCAACATCAGGCGGCTCAGGCTTTCGTGGATCTCGTAAGTCAACGCCCTTTGCTGCGCAGGTAGCAGCAGAAACAGCGGGTAAGACTGCTCAGGAATACGGCATGAAAAACCTTGAGGTGCGTGTTAACGGCCCAGGGCCTGGGCGAGAATCCTCTGTGCGGTCTTTGAATGCTGTTGGCTTCAAGATCACCAATATTATTGACGTCACGCCTATTCCTCACAACGGCTGCCGTCCACCAAAGAAACGCCGCGTGTAGTCGACTGGACTCAGGCACTCAGACTGGAAGATAAAGAGTTATGGCAAGATATACTGGACCAACATGTAAGCTAGCGCGGCGGGAAGGGGTTGACTTGAACCTGAAGAGCCCAGTGCGTGGCTTGGATTCAAAGTGTAAACTCACTCAGCCCCCAGGGCAGC
>JALQZL010000014.1:0-3609 GCA_023258355.1 Wenzhouxiangellaceae bacterium
GGATACTGGGAACACACTCTACATTTTGGATGAACCCACCACTGGATTGCATTTCCATGACATCAAACAGTTACTCGGGGTATTGCATCGTCTGAGAGACCATGGCAACACCGTTGTGGTGATTGAGCATAATCTTGATGTGATTAAGACAGCTGACTGGATCGTGGATCTTGGGCCAGAAGGTGGCGCAGGGGGTGGTCAAATCATCGCAACTGGCACGCCTGAAAAAGTGGCTAAAACCAAAAAGTCATGGACTGGACAATATCTAGCGCCCCTACTTTCTCGGCCGAGAGAATAATAAAAAGCGCAAGACGATCCAGTCATAGAGCGCATGAACCAGGATCACCAGTACGATGTTTTGGCTGAACTGATATAAGAGCCCCAAATACAAGCCAACAAAAAAGGTCGCTAGAACGTAGTAGCGGTTGAGGGCATGAGCTAATCCAAATAGCACCGAGGACAGTAATAAGCCCAACGTCGCCCCTTGCCACTGCGTTAACCCCTCTTGGATGACACCACGAAAGAGAAGCTCCTCACCCGTGCCAGCGGCCAAAGCAACCAAAATGAGTGAACCGCGCGGTAACTGCCCAAACATCGGCCTGACATAAGTCTCAATCGGCTCATTGAGAATGCGTACCCAACGCCAATCACTTTGCGTCAATGTGAGCATGAGACCAACCAAAGGCAAGGTCGCAATAACCGCCCAATTCAGTGTGGCCAAGTCAATCTTCCACCGAGCACCAAGATCGAGGCTCAGCCAAGTGGCGATTAATAGGGCGATGGCACCAAGTCCCAACTCAAAGGCCACAATAGAGGTGAGCCTTTGATACGGGCCGGCTTCGGCGGGCGGTTTGTGTGCTGGGTCATTGTGCTCACTCATCAGGGTTTATCATACTGACTTTGAAACACATAAACCCGTATTGTCAGAGGCACACGCGCATGGCTCAACCTTTTTCCTGTCAAATTGATCTTTTATGGGGCGATTTAGATCCTTACAACCACATTGGCAATGTGACCCACCTCAAACTGATCGAGGAATGTCGCGCGAGGTGGATGGAAAGTGTGCCAAGCCATTGGCAAGGATCAGAGCAAGGCCCTGTGGTTGCTAACATCAACCTCAACTATCGAAGACCCATTTATTGGCCAGCCCGTGTAGAGGTGTCACTGACACCTGTGCGTCTCGGTCGGTCTAGCGTTGTGCTGGCTCATGAAATCACGGCTGTGGAGCCGCCACATGAAGACCAGCCCGTCTATGCCGAGGGCCAAACCACGCTGGTATGGATCGACAAGCAAACTGGAAAGTCTGTCCCGCTGCCAACGGTCATGCGAGAACTTGCGGGCGATTAACGCTGTGTCAATCGAGCGGCCAATGCTCGCATGGTCTTTTGGGTCTCTTCACTGAACCAACCAGCGACAAATCGATCCAAATCTAGCGCACCTGGTGCATCAAAAGCCCTCCCCAGATCCGCTCGACAGATGGCTCGGGTGGTTAGCATGGCCTGTCGTGGCATACTGAGATGCGCCTGTAGCCACGCCACAGCCCGACTCACGACCTGATCAGGACTGACCACCTCATCCACTAGGCCGATGGCCTGAGCCGCCTCAGCAGAAATCATTTGGCCAGCCACCAAATGCCGCTCAGCGGGATAGGCACCGATCAGGCGAACGAGCGCCTGGTGGATAACGGGTGGCACGACTAGGCCCACTTGTACCTCATTTAGCCCGAGTTGATAAGGGCCCTCTGATTGGATTCGATAATCAGCAAATAAGGCAATGACGGTGCCCCCGGCGGGGCTGTGACCAGTCAAGGCAGCGACGATAGGAAATGGGCTGGTGGCCACCGACTTGAGCAAGCCGAAGAAGTTTGTCCAGAAAGCACGCATGCCCTGCTCATCAAGCGTCAAGAGCTCCGGAACATCGAGCCCGCCTGAGAAAATACCCGGCTGCCCGCTTAGAATGACACCACCACATCCGTCAAGCTCGGCTTGTTTCAAACACGCGCACAGCTCGGTGACCAATTGGGGATTCAAAGCATTGGCCGGTGGCCGACTCAGTTTAATCTCGCGAACCGATTCAGAATGCGCGATTACCCGAACGAGTGCGTGGTCTGTGGACGCTGCTGTTGTCATGCCGTTTCCTCTCCGATCTGAAGCAGTGATGAGCCACCACTTTACACGATTGACCAGCACTCTTGATTCATTTGCGAGATAATATCGTGATGAAACACATCCGATATCGAAGCTTACTCAGCACGTTGAGTGCCATCGTTTTATGTTTGTCTCTCTCGGTCGAAGTTGAGGCCAATGATGCGCTCATCATCACCAATGCATGGTCACCCGAAGCCCCCCCAGGGCGGACCATGGCGGGCTTTATGACCATTGAAAATGCCACTACGGAGTCAATTCAGTTAGTGGATGGATACTCTCCGCAATTCGGAAGAATTGAAATTCACGACATGATTCAAACAGATGGTGTTATGCGCATGCGTCATCTGGACGCACTCAGTGTGCCTGCATCAAGCACAGTGATACTCAAACCAGGCGGCTTTCACGTGATGTTATTTGAGCCTCAACAACGTCTTGCCGTCGGTGACACCATTGACCTGGTGCTCATTGACGATCGTCAACAGCGCCATCAGGCGCTGCTGACAGTCCGCGCTCGCTGACGCCAGCCAGTCTCGCCAAGATCAGAGCGGTGGCGCCCCAAATGGGCCAATGGGTTCCTCTTAGGGACCAGATCTCGTGTGACTTTCTTGCTTGCTCGCTGCCCTGATAGAGCGTGTGGGCGCAGTAGTGCTGGTGGTCTAAGATGTGAGGCAGTGGGAGGTGAAAAATTTCCGCCACTTCTCGATCACAGGGCCGTAGCTTCACTACTCCATCGACCCAAGCCACCACCGGAGAAATCTCAAACCCCGTGACTGTCTGGACGGGCGCCAGCTGACCCATTATTTCAACGCTGTCACGACTGAGGCCAATCTCCTCCTCAGCTTCTCGGATGGCTGTTTCCATGGGGAAGGTCTCACCTACCTGCGGGCGACCACCAGGCAAAGAGACTTGGCCTGCGTGATGGGGCATGGTGTGGGTGCGCACGGTGAGGATCACTTGGGGCACCTGTGAGTGCTGGCAGGCAATTAAGACGGCGGCACGTTGCAAATGAAAACCCCCGCCAGACATCACGTCTTCAGCGGGGGTATCGATGGACTCAAGTTGACTCGACAGTCTTTTCTTTAGATCACTCATCCTCAAACAAACGAGCAGCTCTTGCTGAGAGTGTGTCAATAATGGCCTTCCGCTCTTGGTCGGTATAGCTCAACCAAGCACCAATTTCTTCAGGTGTACGGAAACAACCCAAGCAATGGCCAGACTCGCCCAATGTGCATATATTGATACACGGGGATTCAATCGTTGGCCAAGGTTGTGCAGCACTCATTCAGCGTCGTCCTGATGGGGTGAGTGCCACCTTTAAGGTGCGCTACCCTGGTCATCAAAGCCCTCAGGCGTCCCAATTTGAACTAAACGAAGATCAAATTGAAGCGCTTCATTTGGGCCAATGACGGGTGGATCACCGCGGACACCAAAAGCCAGCTCAGGCGGCAAGAAAACCTGCCAC
>JALQZL010000014.1:3619-19939 GCA_023258355.1 Wenzhouxiangellaceae bacterium
CGCGCCTTCACGCATTAGCGGCAGCACTTCTTGCCATCCGGCAATCACTGAGTTCACTTCAAACACGGCCGGTACGCCACGGCGGAAAGAGCTATCGAACTCACGACCGTCGATCTTAGACCCACGGTAGTGGACTGTAACGACATCATCGATGCCTGGACGGTTGCCCTCACCTTCTTCAATAATCCGGTATTGCACGCCACTGGGCAGGGACACGATGCCATTCTTGCCTTGGTTGTCACTTAAAAATTCATCAGCACGCGCTTGGTTCTGCTCAGCCAGTGCTTCAAACTGAGCCATTCTCTCCTGACGAATTTGCTCTTGCAAAGCCACCATGCGATCGCGCATTTCCGCCATCTCAATGGCGGGTTCCTCGTTGTTATAAGCTGCTTCGATGGCCGCAAACACCGCTGGCAGGTCAAGATCGATGTCATAACCCCGTAGCTCTGCGCCAAACTCATAGCCAATAGAATAGCCAAGTCTCTCTTCTTCAGACTCGACTTGCTGTGCCATCGCCGTGGCGACCAAGCCACTTGCTAGCAACAGACCAAAAACTGATTTATACATGATGCCTCCATCGTTAATGACACGAAATCGTCGCTGACATTTTACCTGACTTGAGCCTGATGATACACCGAGAACCTGCCCATTCCATGAAATTCCTCGGGCTACAATACGGCAGTCACTCAAATTCATAGGACAATGACTGTGAATCTTAAAAATTTGTTATTTCACAAGAGCGATGGCGTGGCCACCATCACCATCAATCGCCCAGAAAAGCTCAATGCACTAAACCAACAGACGCTCATGGAATTACATGATGTCATGCTTGATGTGCGGCAAGACCAGTCCGTCAGAGTCATCATCCTGACAGGTGCTGGTGAAAAAGCCTTTGTGGCTGGGGCTGACATTTCAGAGATCCAACAATTGACTGCCACCGATGCCCATCAGTTTGCATCCCGTGGGCAAGCGCTCATGCGGATGATTGAATTGATGCCAAAACCCGTCATTGCGATGGTCAACGGCTATGCGCTTGGTGGTGGAATGGAACTGGCGCTCGCTTGTCACTTAAGACTGGCCAGCGATAATGCCAAACTGGGACTACCTGAGATCAAACTGGGCATCTTGCCAGGCTTTGGCGGCACGCAACGTTTGGTCCGCCTCATTGGCCGAACACGGGCTTTGGGCATGACACTCACTGGGGAGCCGATCGGGACAAGCGAAGCGCTATCGCTTGGGTTAATCAACCAAGTCACGAGCCCTGAGGCATTGCATCCGACAACACAGACACTGGCAAAGATGCTCGCTCAATCTGCACCGCATGCTTTAGCAGGCATTCTTGAGTCAGTGATTCTTGGTCAAGATATGCCGCTTGAGTCAGGATTGGCCCTTGAGACCTCGCGCTTTGCCTTATGTTGTAGCACCCAAGACATGCAGGAGGGCACCACTGCCTTCTTAGAGAAAAGGCCCGCTCAGTTTCAGGGTAATTGATCTGGGTCTTGCCCAGCCACACCACGGTATTTCAACTCACCAGCACGAATTGGAAAATTGATTCGATTAGATGGCGGGGGCAAAGGACAGGTTGTGTAGGCATTGAAAGCGCAGGGTGGGTTGTAGGTCCGATTAAAATCGAGCACGACCTGCCCGGCTTGATTGGGTAGTGATGAGTACAAGAACCTGCCCAAACCATAAGTCTCAGAGCCTGATGTCCGATCGGCTAAGATGAAGAAGAACTCCTCGCCTGAAGCAGCAGCAATGGCCTCCAGCGAATAGGTCTCGCCACCCAATTCAAAGACCACTCGGCCAGGATTGGGTTCATCAATCAACTCCCCCAGCACAGTGGCCGTGGGTATCGTGGTGCCGGGTGGATGAGGCTCAAATTGACCCACGACTTGAAAATCTCGATTCAGGGGATAGTAATCAAGGCCGACAAAGTTGGCTCTTGCGCTTGAATTCGGGTCCCGTGTCCGAGCAACCCACTCGCCTTTTCGGATGGCCATGTAAAAGTGCGTCTGTCCATGGCTGATGCGCGATGGCTCCAGATCACCGCCGGCAACCGCTAATTTGATAGCCCCTGGAACGGGGGGATCGGTCTTGTCTGGATGCGGATGCAAGACGTCAATCCCGCTATCCAACGCTGGAACAAACCATGCCGAGCTATCCGTCAAGACCAATTGACCCCAGCGATCAGGACCGTCTGGCATGACCAAATCAGACTCGGTGCTCTGGCCCACTGTTGAACGGCCGGTGGTGAGAAAATCTAGCCCTGCCAGCGCCAAGTAACCATCAGGCAAAGTGAGTCGATTAAGACGGCGAGTGCGCCAATCCAGAGTATCTGCTGCCCAAGCCTCATCACTCCACTGCGCCTCAGGAGGCAATGATGCGTGTTGATTCGCTTGGTTGTCATTCGACTGGCAGGCCATCACCAAACAAAGGGCGAGACCACTCAAACCGATGCGGTACATTGTTCTAACGTGTTCCATAATAATCTTCCAATCGCTCTAGGTCGTCCTCACCTAAGTACTCCCCAGTTTGTACCTCAATCACTTCAATCGGCTCACCTGTCATGTTAGCAAGACGGTGTGGACAGCCTGCGTTGATCGCAACAGTTTGGCCTACGCCTAGGGTTTGATGCTGATCTCCCACCTGTACCTCGGCCTCACCAGAGACCACCGTCCAGTGTTCGCTATGGCGGTGATGAACCTGCAATGACAACACACCACCCGGTCGCACCATCAAGCGCCGAACCCGGCAATGTGCACTGTCCTCAAGGACGGCATACTTGCCCCAAGGTCGATGCACTGTTCGGTGATAGCTCACCGCAGTATGGTCTGTTTTCTTCAGCTCATCGACGACTGCTTTGACCTCTTGAGCACGGTCTCTTCGAGCCACAAGCACCGCGTCTTGTGTATCCACAACGACCAGATCATCCACACCAACAGCAGCAATCAGTCTACCTTCACCTTGAATGAAGGTATTTCTGGCGTCAATCAAGACCACCTCACCCTGCGTGCGATTGCCGGCTTGGTCACTGTCATAAAGATCACTGATGGCTTGCCACGAACCAATATCTGACCATCCACAATCCACTGGGACCACGGCACGCTTGGGGGCATTTTCCATCACGGCAAAGTCAATAGACTCCGAGCGCACCAAACTGAAGGACTCGCTCGGCAACTCAAGGGGCTCAACCGAAGCATCAATGCCTTCCCAGACACGACCCATGCTTTCGTAAATGTCTTGTGCGTGTGTACCGACAGCCTCTAGGATGGCTTTGGCTGTGAAACAAAACATACCCGCGTTCCAGAGAAACTCACCAGAATCGACGTATCTTTTTGCGGTTTCTAGGTCAGGTTTCTCAACAAAGGCTTCAATCTCTAAACCCCAATCTTGAATGGCATTGCCAGAGCGAATGTAACCATAACCGGTCTCTGGATGGGTTGGCTGCACACCAAGGCAGGTCAACCAGCCTTGTTTAGCCAGTTCAGCAGCAGCGCTCACCGCCGATGTAAAGGCGTTGAGGTCCCGAATCAAATGGTCTGCCGGCATAACCAATAATGGATGCTCTTCACCAAATCGGTCGGCCACCCAGCGAGCTGCTGCCACAATGGCAGGGGCTGTGTTTCGCCCCTCTGGCTCAAGAAGAAAGTGGTGCTTACCCTCAGAAGCCACCTCTTGGTAAATATCACGCGTGAGAAAGTAATGATCTCGGCTTGTCACCGTCAACGTGGTCTGCCCCTGTGCAATCGCCAGCGCACGCTTGATGGTTGCCCCTGCCAGCGTATCGCCGTCTGCCAGCTTCATAAATGGTTTGGGGTGTGCCCGACGAGAAACTGGCCACAGACGCGTCCCCGCACCGCCAGAGAGAATGACCGGAATCAACATGTGCGCTTACTCCATTGCAACAGGCATTTGGCCAACGCTTCGTCGAAGCTTGCCAAATGTTGGCCTGTCAGTGTCTCATACTGAGAGCAATCCAGCACAGAACCGCTGGGTCGTTTGGCTTTTTGTGGCCACTCATCAGAACTGACTGCTCTCACCTTGACCTCTCGATCAATCCATCCATGCTGGTAGGCGAGAGAAACGGCTCGCTGTGCAAAGGCATGCCAGCTTACTGCCCCATGATTGACCACGTGCAGGCACATGGTTTGAGCCTGTGGCACATGGTTTTGGCTGATCAATACATGCGTTGCTTCGGCCAGCGATTGGGCCCATGTTGGAGAACCCACCTGATCAAAGACCACCGATAAATCTTCTCCTGCCTTTGCTTTATTCAAAATCGCTGTTAGGAAATTCCCGGGGAGCGCACTGTACAGCCACGCTGTCCTCAAGATAAGCGCGCTTGCGCCGGAAGCGATGATGGCCTGCTCACCGGCTTGTTTGCTCGTGCCATAGACACTTTGTGGCGTTTGCGGGTCATCTTCCCGCCAGGGATGGGTCTGAGTTCCACCGAAAACATAGTCTGTGGAGTAATGAATCAAAGCTGCTTGATGCTGAACGCACCATTCGGCTAACTGGGAGGGCAGACGATGGTTGAGGCGATCAGCTAATTGCGGCTCGTCTTCTGCAAGGTCTACCGCCGTCATGGCTGCTGGATTGACAATCAAGTTTGGCTCGACGTCATTGAGCAGCGCCGCTGTGGCCGATTCGTCTGTGAAATCGCACTCGTCACGATCAACGCAGATCAGTTCTCCATGACCTGCGAGCAGGGGCTGAAGGTGACGCCCCAACTGACCTTGTGCACCGGTTAGCAGGATTCGCATGTGGGTAAGTGTTGAGGGGCGATGTCATTCAATCGAGGAGCCTTGGCATCTTTGTCTGAGATGCCCATTGGCGCCAAGGGCCAGTCAATGCCAATGGTTGGATCATCAAATGCCACCGCTCGGTCAGCGTCAGGACGGTAAGGCGCTGTGCACTGGTAGTGGAATGTGGCACGAGGACTGGTGACTTGAAAGCCATGCGCAAACCCTGGAGGAATCCACAGTTGCTGATGGTTCTCATCACTCAATTCAACGCCAAACCACTGACCGAACTGCTCAGAGTCTGGTCGAATATCGATGGCGACATCGAACACAGCGCCTTGGCTCACCCAAACCAGCTTCCCCTGAGGTGTGGGCCACTGATAATGCAGGCCACGAATGACACCTTGGGTTGAATGCGAACTGTTGGTTTGGACAAAGTGGTTATCCATTCCGAGCGCTTGGTAATGCTCATGGCGCCAATTTTCCATAAACCAGCCTCGGTCATCACGAAACACACGAGGTTGGATTAACTTGACACCACCCAGGGGTGTATCAGAAATCAATTGACTCATCACTCAAAGCTGGGCGCCACATTGGCTACCATCCTCAAATAGTCTCCGTATCCGCTGGAGACCAATGGCTTTGCCAACTCCAGAAGCGCTGCCCGATCAATCCATTGCTGTCGGTAAGCAATCTCTTCAGGACAAGCCACCCTGAGACCCTGTCGAGAACTCAGCGTGCCAATGTACCCAGCGGCTTGCTGCAGCGACTCATGGGTGCCAGTATCCAACCAGGCATACCCCCGCCCCATTCGCTCCACAGTCAAATCACCTGCTTCTAAGTAGCGGCGGTTCAGGTCAGTAATTTCAATCTCGCCACGCGGCGATGGCTCCAGAGATTTGGCAAACTGACAGGCTCGCTCATCATAAAAATACAGACCTGTGACGGCATAATTCGATTTCGGCTGGCTTGGCTTTTCTTCGAGAGACAACACGTTCCCCTCGCCATCCATTTCCACTACCCCATAGCGTTCTGGGTCTCTGACGTAGTAACCGAACACGGTCGCTCCGGATGGCCTCACCATGGCTCTGCTCAACAAACGTCCCATCCCATCTCCATGGAAGATGTTATCGCCCAATATGAGGCAGGAGGGTTGACCATCAACAAAAGTCTCTCCTACGATGAACGCATCGGCCAATCCTCGGGGATGCTCTTGGATGGCGTACTCAAGTCGGATACCCCACTGAGACCCATCGCCCAATAAGTTCTGGAAAAGGTGTTGCTCATGTGGCGTGGTGATCAACAAAATTTCTCGAATACCCGCCTGCATCAGGGTCGATAGCGGGTAGTAAATCATGGGCTTATCGTAGACAGGCAGGAGTTGCTTGCTGATGACTTGAGTGATGGGATACAACCTTGTTCCCGCACCGCCCGCTAAAATAATACCTCGTCGCATCATCAGCCTCCTGAACCTATATCAGCGACAGACCGAAGGCCCAACCGCTCTTGGCGGTAGCGGCCATCTTGAATACGCTGCCACCACTGTTGGTTGTTGAGATACCAATCAACTGTTCTTTTGAGACCCTCAGAAAAGCTGACCTGAGGTGACCACCCCAGCTCTGTCTTAATGCGGCTGGCATTAATGGCATAGCGACGGTCGTGACCGGGACGGTCGGTCACATACTCAATCAGTCCTCTTCGCTGGCCGTGATCACCTAATCTCTCATCTAAAAGGTCACACAATCCATGCACCACCTCCAAGTTGGTGGTTTCTGCATCCCCACCGATGTTGTACACACGCCCCGGCTGTCCAGCCTCCAAGACACGCAAAATGGCGAGACAGTGGTCAGTGACATAGAGCCAATCACGCCGTTGCTGGCCATCACCATATACTGGCAATGCTTTGCCATTTAGTGCGTTGATCAACATCAATGGAATCAGTTTTTCTGGGAATTGGTACGGGCCGTAGTTGTTGGAGCAATTGGTCGTAATCACGGGCAAGCCATAGGTCTTGTGCCAGGCACGGGCCAGATGATCCGCCGCCGCTTTGGATGCCGCATAGGGTGAATTCGGGGCATATTGGTGATGCTCATCAAATGCAGGTTCATCCAGCGCTAGACTGCCGTAGACCTCATCGGTGGAGATGTGGATGAACCGAAACCGATCCTTTTTCTCGCCTTCAAGCCCGGACCAATAAGCCAAAGCCTGGTCTAGCATGGATTGCGTGCCATTAATATTGGTCCTGATAAAAGCACCTGGACCATCGATTGATCGGTCCACATGACTCTCAGCAGCGAAATGAACGACCGCTACGGGGGTGTGTTGCTTCATCAATTGCCCCACAAACTCGCCGTCGCAGATGTCGCCCTCTACCAACCTATGGCGTGTGGGATCCAAGTCATTGACCGACTCGGGATTGGCTGCATAGGTCAGCGCATCTAAGTTCACGACCGAGTAAGGCGTGTGCTCACACACATAGCGAACAAAATTGGCGCCTATGAAACCAGCACCCCCTGTGACTAGAATTGTTGACATGTCCTAGCTGGCTCCGATGTCTAATTTACGGTAACTATAATTTGAGTGATGCTTGGGCCAGTTAGGCTGTGTTGGCCCAAGTCTCTCCATGAAGCACTGGCTTGCTCAAAATGGGATATCGTCCTCTAATCCGCCACCTGCGTTTTGAGGGGGTGTATCCATTGCTGGTGGTGTCTGCGAAGGTGCATCGTCAAAGCTGGAACCACCACGAGAATCGAGCATTTGCATTTCGTTGCCCACAATCTCAGTGGTGTAACGATCATTGCCGTCTCGGTCTTGCCATTTACGTGTTTGGAGACGCCCTTCAACATAGACTTTTGAGCCTTTTTTGAGGTACTCACCTGCGATTTCCCCCAGGCGACCAAACATGACAACCCGGTGCCACTCGGTGTTCTCGCGGGTCTCGCCCGTTGTCTTGTCACGCCAAGATTCTGACGTCGCCAAAGACAGGTTAGCCACCGCATTACCTCCCTGGGTATGTCTGATCTCAGGATCGGCTCCTAAGTTGCCGATTAATATCACTTTATTTACGCCTCGAGCCATGGCCCTGAAACTCCTTCAGTCAAGCTTGCCTGTTTTCTTCAAGTCTGGAAAGTCTAGCACACACCTTCAGGTGTTGAGATGTCGGTCATCAGATGCCAACAAAGTGGCCTTCCACCTTTATAATTGTAGGTTATGGAGCAAGCGTCTGTAATCTCTCGTCCCCAAAATCTTGACGATGTCATGGCACTGACTGAGCCAGACCGTCGGGCGCTTGATCAGTTGATTTCAACGCGCCTTCACTCTGAAGTGGTTCTGGTCAATCAGATCGCCAAGCACATCATCCACAGTGGGGGCAAACGCCTGAGGCCGCTGGTGCATCTGCTCAGCGCGCGCGCGCTGGGTTATCACGGGACTGGTCATATTCAACTGGCCTGCGTGATTGAGTTTATTCACACCGCCACTTTGCTTCACGATGATGTCGTGGACCAATCCAGTCGACGGCGGGGTCAACCAACAGCCCATGAGCTTTGGGGCAATGCACCGTCTGTCTTGGTGGGTGACTTTTTGTATTCGCGAAGCTTCCAGCTCATGGTGGAACTGGAGATCCCTGAGGTGATGGCGATTCTGGCCGATACCACCAACACGATTGCGGCTGGCGAGGTTCTCCAGTTGATGCAGATGGGTAACGTTGAACTCAGCATTGAGGATTACTTTCGCATCATTTCCGACAAGACAGCCTGTCTATTTCGAGCCAGCGCCGAGTTAGGCGCGGTGATTGCGAAGGCCCATCAGCCTGACCTACAGCCTCATCAAGCGATGATGCAGCGATTTGGTCTGTTGCTCGGGCAATGCTTCCAAATCACTGATGATGTTTTGGATTACCAAGCAGATGATCAGGCTTTGGGAAAAAATATCGGTGACGATCTCGCCGAGGGCAAAGTCACTTTGCCCCTGATTCTCGCTTTACAACAGGGCAATGAGACTCAGAAAACCTTGCTCACTGAGACCATCCGACATGCAGACACATCGAAGCTTTCCCAGGTGTGTGAGATCTTATCTGACCTAGGCACATTAGAGCAGGCAATCACCCGAGCGAAGGAATTGGCCGACCGAGCGCATGTTTGCCTTGAAAAGCTACCGGGATCGGTTCACAAAGATGCCTTGATCGTGCTCTTGGAGCATTCGCTCCACAGAGACCGCTAGACCTTATGCATTGCCTTTTAAATATTATTTTTGGCTCACAGGGCAGCGACGGCATCTGAAAAAGCTGAGCCTCGCTCCTCAAAGTCCCGATAGCGCCCAAAACTTGGTGAGCCGGGGCTCAGTAGCACAGTGATATCTGTCGATGGCGTCGCTCCTTGAGTTGCGATCCTACTGGCCTGCGCTACCGCATCAACCATGTCTGTTGCAGTGAAAATCTGTTGATCATCGAGCACAGCCGCCTCCGAAAATGCCTGCATAATTCGCTCACCATTGTCTGGCAAAGCAATAAGGGCCAATAAAGGCTGCCCTCTCACGTAATCAATCACCTCTGACCAATCCCCACCTCGCTCATAGCCTCCCACAATCAACACCACGGCAGAGTCTTTTAGTGACTGAAGTGCTGCGAGAGTGGCATGGGGTGTGGTTGCGATCGAGTCGTTGATCCAACGAACATTCGAATCCGATCTAATGGTGGACAAGCGATGAGCCAGCGGTTGAAAAGTCCCCAGAATCATCGCTGCTTCGGCGAGTCTCTCATCCGAGAGAACACCGATGGTGCGCACAGTTTCTAGGGCCATGACTATGTTATCTAAATTATGGTGTCCGGGGAGTTGGGCCTTCACTGATTCCAGCACAGGCTCACGATTCCAATAAATCGCGTCCAGATGTCGATAGAGACCTTGGCTTGATGAGGTATTGTCATTGACTTTACAGACGCCAACTTCAGTAGCAGTCTCTCTGACTAAAATAGGGTCTTGGGCGTTAGTCAGCACACCATGTGGCGCCGCCAGTTCAAACAATCGACGCTTGGCACCATAGTAATGGTCCACTGAGCCATGCCAGTCGACATGCTCTGGAAAAAGCCTTGTGATCACCCCCAGTCTCAATTGGCCAGACAAATCAGCCAGTTGGTAACTCGATAGTTCAGCCACTAGCCACGTGGATGGTCCGAGTTCCTCATCAATCAAACTGATCAAAGGCCGACCAATATTACCCACCACCTCAGTGGGTTGACCCAAGGCATTCATTAAAAAGCCAATCAAAGAGGCCGTGGTGCTTTTACCTTTTGATCCGGTCACACCAATGACGGGCACGTCGGGCCGTTCTGAGAACCAGATAGACGATGGATTAATAACCTGTCCACCTTGCTCGCGGAACGCACACAAGGCAGGATGTTCGATGGGAATGCCCGGCGAGCGAATGGCCACATCAAAATCCATCAGTCCTTGGTCAAAAGGTCGCAGAATGTCATGGTGATCCTCTGGGCTGAGGGCTTGCTCGACCCAGACCTTTGCATGGCATGGCTTCGCCATCCGACACAATGCCTGATGTGTCGCACGACCCTCACGGCCGTAGCCCAAAATCACCACCCGCTGATTGAGCAATTCACTTCGTTTCATGGGCGCAAAGCCGAAGGAATACGGTGAGATCCAGAAGGCCGCAACAGCTCACTGATCGATGGCAACGGAAAATCAACCAGTGCCTTACTCACGTTGGTCACAACCACATGGCTTGACCACATTGGGGATCGTGACAACGCCATCATGGCCGCTCTGGCCTCAGCGACCTCACCCACACACTCAAAAGGCTTCTTGCCGTCCAGAGCCATGAGCGCTTCAAATCCAGCAATGTTGTCAGGATCAGCCAGAAGATCAGATCCGAAAATCTGAACCATCTCATCGGGCGAGAGACTGAGCGCCATCGCCAGATAGACAAAGTGGCACTTGGGGCATTGCCCACACCACAATGCTTTTTGTCGCTTTTGCGGGTCCAAATGAAAATGGCGGTTACATGAAGAGCAATGCTGATGAAAGGCGCGAAGTTCTGCAAAGTCTTGAGTGATCGCCAACTCTCGGTCTTGGCGAAGCAAAGAAAACACCGCCAGATCGGCGGCGACATAACGCTTTATCCAGTCATCGAATAAGCACTCAAAAACAAATGACTTTGAGAATTGATGATTCACTGAGTGGCCATGTGCGTCAATCAATGTAGGCTCATCTGCAGAGCGCTCGTTGGCAAAGACAACCCAAGGCACACCTAACAGCAAGGCAAAGACAGACAGCACTGCGGCATTGATTGCCGTGATCGGCACATGGCCATTCATTGCACCTGCCTGGTTGAGTTCGCCTAACATCGGGTCGAGGCTTCGCTTGATGGTCCAATGTTGTGAGGTCAGATGCTCTTGTACCATCCAATCCCCCAGTGCTTGGATCAGGGGCGAGCTGCCCACTTGGACGCTCATCAATTGATCTGGACCGAGCTGATCGTAGAGACGGTGCCAAGCCACCACCGAATCTTTTCCGCCACCAAGTGGCACCAATGCCCCACCCGTCAAGCCGAGAGTGGGCGCCGACAACTCACTTGGACACCCTTCCCCAACCGCCTTGAACGCTAGACGGTCAGACAAATCAATCTGATTGTGCCAAGCGAACTCCCGAAGTCCCTCCAAATAAATGGTGTGCAATGCCGCTGCCTGCCACTCGTCAGGGCCACGTGTCGAAAAGGTAATCTCTCCCGGACAATAGGCCTTCCAATAACTCACCCCCGCAATCCAATGTAGCGCATCGAGTGCATGCTCGATTGCCTCAGTGAAACCAAAGTCTGGAGATCCCTTGATGGGTAAAACAAAACGCTCAGTCAGGTCTTGATCACCTAACCGATACTGGAGACGAATTTCGCCAGAACTTGGCTCGTAAGAGCGCGAGGTGAATTCGAACCGGCTAGGTGGCCTGCTCATCACCCTCTCTCAATGCGCGGGGCCACGCCCGCAACACCGCATTGACAACGGTTGCCAACGGAATGGCAAAGAACACACCCCAAAACCCCCAAATCCCGCCAAAAATAAGGATGGCTGTAATAATGGCGACGGGGTGCAAGCTAACGACCTCAGAGAATAAAACTGGCACCAACACATTGCCATCAAGGATTTGAATAATAAAGTAGGCAATGATTACCCACCAAAAATTTGAGGTCAGTCCACCGAAATAAATGAGTGCAACCAAAGCCACAGGCAATGTGACCACCGCCGCACCGATGTAGGGAATAATCACCGAGATGCCGACCAAAAGCGAAAGCAACATGGCATAAGGCATACCAAGCAGTGAGAACACCACATAGGTGACACTCCACACAATCACAATCTCAAGCACTTTCCCCCTAACATAATTCCCAATCTGCCCATCCACCTCTTGCCAAACTTTCGTCACCAGCCCTCGGTCTTTTGGCATGTAGGCGCGTGCCCAGGCCATCAAACGTCGCTTGTCTTTAAGGAAAAAGAAGACCAAGACCGGCATCAAGACCAAAAAGATTAAGAGACTGACCATGCCCATGACACCAGAGAAAGATAGGAGGGTGGCGCCATAGTTAATCAATTCACTGCCGATGGTGTCGAGGAAACCGCTCAATTGCTCTTGCGAGATCATGGCGATCGGCATGTCTCCGCCTTCAATGCGATCGTACATAATCTCTTCGCTCGTCAGTGAGTCACGTCCTGACACAAGACCAGGGTAACGCTCTGGCAGGGTCGCCAACCAACTCTGGGCTTGAGCCACATAAGTCGGGATTTGCTGGACAATCGCCGCAACCTGCCGCATCACCAGAGGGAAAAGACCGAACAGCAAAAACAAAAGAACCGCCATAAAGCTGGTGAAAACAACAATCACAGCCATGAGGCGGGGAATGCCAACCCGGCGAAGTCGCGCCACACCACCCTCGAGTAGGTAGGCAATCACTAGGGCAGCCACCACAGGCGTCAACATTTGCCCCAGCAATACAATCGCTAAGATGCCGCCGATTAGAGAAAGCGCCAATATGGCGACCTGCGGGTCATCGAAGGTTCTCTGTAACCAGTGATTAAGGCGTTGGATCATACGCAGATTATAGGCACTTTCTAGTGACAACGGAGCCACCTGCCCCGGCTGACCTTTCCCCGTGGAAGGTCACCGGTGCAAGACATGGATCAACTACTGAGGAGTGTTGCAAATAACGGGGAGTAATTCTAAAAAAACACTTGCCACATGGCTTGGACCTCTAAGCTTTGCTTGAGTTCATCAGACACGACACCCAAGACGTTACCACCGAAGACATATTCAGGCGGTGCGTAGGCCGCGCTTACATGAATGCGCGAGTGACGACTCATTGACTCGGTCAGGGCAATGCGCCAAGCGTGCTTGCTGAGATTCTGGCCCAGCGCATCAGCCAATGCTTTCGACGTTGGCGTCGGTTGCGCTTTGCTGTTGTACTCTAAGTGGGCAGTTAGACGCTCTGTCATGCGGACGCCAAGCCCTGCGGTGACAACACTTAGGTCGCGCCACGCAAACTCTGGGCTGGTACTGTCTCCGAGCAAGCTGCTAAATCTAGCTGGCATGGCTCTTGATGGAAAAGCACCGACCTCTGAGTAAAAAATGTGTCTCATTCCCACTGAGCCAATCAGGCGGTCTGTCATGCGCCAATTTAAGCGTGCCTCAAACCGCGAGGGGATATCCAGCTGTGCCTCAGCGCCATGCACACCTTGGAGATTGGCCAAGGGGTTCATGTCAATTCGAGAGCGGTAGGAGGTCTCAATCACCACATTGTTCAGTGGCTCAAACTGATTGGCAACGCGCAGACCCACACCATGTGAGGATTCAATTCGCTCGCGGTCAAACCAAGAAGCTTCACTGGTCGCAGGCAAAATGCCCTCATAAGCCGTCAGGTTCATGCCTGGATTCACAAATCGCTGCGTGGCCAGAACCGCAGATACAGTCATCGCTGACTTCTCACCCACTTTTGTGGTGACGCTAGGCATCATCATGGACTGCTCAATTCTTGGCCGCTCTGCGCCCAATAAGCTGTTCACCCGACCTTGCTCTACACCCCAGCGCGGTTGAACCCAAGCCAGCCGTACAGTCGCATTGGCCAGCCCTCGTCCCCCATCAACCCACTGTCGAGCAAACTCTGGCGCCACCAGCGACTTGTCCACACGCAACCAAGAGACTGCTTGGGCAGAGGGCTGATCTAGGCTCTCCAACTCGGGGGTGATTTGCTGAGTGAGGTAAGCTTCCCAAGGACCCAAGTCAAAGTTTGACCGCATTTCATTGGCATCACTGGCCACAGGCCACGCCACAGCAAACGTCGCTGCGGCGCTCACAATCGCAATTTTGATGGCCTGCTGTAGTCTCATGGGTCTAGTTTAGCGGGAATGTTGGTAAAAATACAACGCCTGAGGCATATTTTTAACCAAATTTTCATGGCATGTTGTTTTTACGCAACAACTGACCCTTTCACAGGCTTGGGCTCAGTTCAGACGCTCAATAATCGCCTGAGCAAACGCCATTGTGCTGCCCTGGCCACCCAGATCAGGTGTTGTCCGATCCTTGGCTTCGATCGCAGAAGCAATGGCCTGACGTAAACTGGCCGCCACTGGGTGGTGATCTAGGTGCTCGAGCATTTGTGCCGCTGCCAATAGAAGGGCACATGGGTTAGCAATGCCTTGGCCAGCAATGTCAGGGGCGGAACCATGGACAGCCTCAAACATCGCATGCGACTGGCCAATATTGGCGCCAGGCGCTAAGCCAAGCCCACCCACTAGGCCAGCACACAGATCAGAAATGATGTCGCCGAACAGATTGGTTGTGACAATGACATCAAACTGCTCTGGTCGCATCACCAATTGCATGGCAGTGTTGTCCACAATCATGTCCTGACACTCAATATCGGGATACTCTGACGCCACTTCATGAGCCACCTTCAAAAAGAGTCCGGTCACATCTTTCAAAATGTTGGCCTTGTGGACCACCGTGACTTTCTTTCGGCCACAACGTCGCGCCAGATCGAATGCATAACGGACCACTCGCTCAGATCCGTGGCGCGTGGCAATCATCTTGGATTCAGCCCGAGAACCATCAGGTGCCGTGTAAGCACCCTCGGCCAGGTAGGCCCCCTCGGTGTTTTCCCGCACCGTGATCAGGTCGATGTCCTCATACCGTGACAAAGAACCTTTGAAGCTAATGGCCGGCCTGACATTGGCATAGAGATCAAAATGGCTCCTCAGGGCAACATTGAGAGACTTAAATCCGCCACCGACTGGGGTAGTCAGGGGCGATTTGAGTGCCACTTTGTTTCGGTCAATGGAGGCGAGGGTGGCCTCTGGCAACAGATCCCCAGTCTCATCAATGGCTGCTAGGCCAGCCAACTGAAAGTCATACTCGAGACCCAATTGATGGGTTTGATTGATGTGATCAAGCACGGCAAGGGTGGCATCCATGATTTCAGGGCCGATACCATCGCCCTTGATCACTGTAATGGTTTGTTTGTTCTGGCTCACGTTAGACTCTTTGTTAAAACCAATGTTTCCGACCGCGCCATATTATACCGCCTCTCGGCCAAGAGACACTGCTATTTGCTGTGAAATGGGAAGGCTTTGACGGTTAGGCAATGCCAAGCATGGGATCCAAACCCCCTGCTTGCTCAAGCGCTTGTAAATCATCGAAACCACCGATGTGTTGATCGCCAATAAATATTTGAGGCACCGTCCGGCGACCCGATCGCGTCATCATCTCGTCGCGTTTGGCTGGCTCAACATCGATCAAAATCTCGTCCCACCCCACTCCTTTTGACTGCAACAAGGCACGCGCTGCGACGCAAAAAGGACAGGTCTTTGTGGCATACATCGTAATGCTGGGTGAACTCATGAAAAATTGGTCTCATTCAACTTCAAAGCCTTAGCCATGATACTGACTGACCCCCTGAAAGCAAGCCACTTTTTTAAATGCACCAATCAGGCTTTGGCACGCCCCCATAGCGGCAAGCCTGACGAATGGGGTGATCACTAAAGAGCGCGTACAAAGCCGCACTGCCCAAGTGGGTGTCGCCTTTGTGTGCTCGAAGTGCTTGGACGGTGGTTCGCATCAAAGGTGGATTATGATAAGACAGCCAATAATCGCGCACCCACTGAATGAGCCACCAATGATCCTGGGTCAAAGACACGCCTTCTTGGTGCGCACAGAACTCAGCAAATTCAGATGACCAAGTTGCCGGATCAGCTAAATGACCATCATGATCTAAGACCCATTGATGATCAGATTGACTCATTTTGTCACCTCACTTCGATTGATCTTTACCAAACCGCTCACATCACCATCCACTGACGTTTGCCAAAATCAGATGTCGATTCAGGATGATCGATCACCGTGGCAAGCCCATGGTCTGTAAATTGAGCCCAACAGCCAGCGGCATTCGTTGCCCACTCGTCAAGACCATCACCTGCAAAAGCGATCACCAAGTCCAGATCGAGGGTCGCACCGGCCAACAGCCACTCAACAAGGCTAGTGCGGTCATGTTCGGTAGGCCTGTAATTAATCATAATTCCATAAGCACC
>JALQZL010000150.1 GCA_023258355.1 Wenzhouxiangellaceae bacterium
TGGCACTCCTGAAACCCAATAGGTAGTGCACTTTCTCGCCCCGAAAACGAACGAATAATTAATGAATCACGACTTTATTTGAGTTTTGTGATGACGAACTGGCTTTAGCCGAAATGCTGCAGTCGCTGCCGTAGTTATTGGTGGAGTAGTCACTCGTTCGTTGAAGGACCAGAACATTGATGAAAAGTCGCACCCAGTTGCTAACTCAAGAGAGAGTGAGGCTAACCAAGCGGTGAACTCCGCTCAATAAAAATTCCTCTCGGCAGGCAACTTATTTCTTCGGCCATTCCGAACGAGTGGCTCCGGAGAAAACTGCCCATAGCAGAGTGGGAAAAACGCCCTGAAGTGCGTGGGGATATTTTAAGTTGGTGGGCCCTGCAGGACTTGAACCTGCGACCTACCGATTATGAGTCGGCTGCTCTAACCAACTGAGCTAAGGGCCCTCGTTTGACTGTCTTGCTTGTCGGCTACTGCGTCTCACCGACAGGCTTCACTTCCAAGCCTTTGGCTTCGAGTTCTTCTTTTTTGCGCTTCTGGATGTAGGCTAAATTGTTTTTGTAAGTTTCGGCCACGGTGTTGACACCATTCGGCGCCAGAAAACCCTGATTGCCAGCAGCCACGTAAGTCGCATAAATCCCGGAAGCGGCCATTAAGCCAGCTGACACCAACTTAGGGTCGAAGCCTTTTTCATTGACCATCTCATTGGCCAGATGAATGAAATGCTCGGTGGCTTGATTGTGCTTATCGATTTGCTCTTGTCGGTCGCCTACGGTGGCGTTTGATTGCTTTTGATCTGCCATGGTCGTGTCATTAGTGAAAGAAAGGTGTCAAGTATATCACTCAGCACCCCGACGCCAAACCATCCTGTCGGTACTAGATCACCGCTGTCGGCGAGTGATTTGGTCTACTGGGATTTCAGCGACCAGGCCATCGGCCTCCAGGCGTCCGTGTCCCGCCGGTGGTGACCACACAGAGGCATAGACCACTTCCCATTGTGTTTTGATGGTATCTGTCGGTGTGCTTGTCAGCGACAATGCCTCCGTCGCCAAACCCAATTGTTGGAGATCCAGCGCCAGTTGATTTTGGTCTGCGTAGTCAAGGTTTAGCCAGTCAGTGTCGAGCACAGGCTCATGAAAGCCTGTCTGCATTAACGCTTGGCCGAGTGTTTGCACATCCATCCATGGGGCGTTGGTTGGTGTTGTTGGTTTGAGGGTATCGGGTCCTAGCATCGAGACCAACAAAAGCCCTTGGGGGGTGAGGAGTCGGCAAAGAGATCGCAAGGTTTGGCTAAAGTCGTCAACAAACATGAGCGTGAGGTTACTAACAATCAAGTCCATGCTGTGCGGTGCCACCGGCGGATGCATGGCGTCGCCTTGGATCACCTCGAATTTTCGTCGCCACCAGCCACGCCGTTTGGCCGTGGCTTGGGTGTGTCTTTGGGTAATGTCCAACGCAAAGACCTGCGCTTGGCCAAAGCGGTCATGCAAAGCCTGCGCGCCTTCACCCGTGCCTGAGCCCACATCTAAGATTGTTTTTGGGCTGAAATGAAGGCCGTCTAGACGTTCAATCAGCCGCGTGCGCGCTAACGCAAAGATCGGGTGTGGATTGTGGCTCAGATCCACACCTTCAAAATGTTGGTATCTCATCGCTCGTGGCTCGCGCATTGGCCGAGGTCAAGCAGTGTCAAAATGGGAGGAGATGTGATCATGGCTTTGTATTGTAAAGCTTGGCCAGATAAGGAGGGGTGATGGATGCATCGGCTGTGGGGGTTGTCCCTGCCTAGGGTGTGTCGGGGGTGTGGTCGATATACCCAAGCGCCTCTTGATTGTTGCCCTGATTGTGAGGCGGTGTTGCCCACTTGTGGGCCATGTTGCGCGCGTTGTGCCTTGCCATTGGCACAACCCAGTCCAATGTGCAACGCTTGCCTGCTTGCAACACCAGCCTTTGACCAAGTGGTGGCAGGGTTTGCGGCAGAGGGGTTGATCAAGACGTGGTTGTCTCGATTTAAAGCCCAAGGTGACCTGGTCAGTGGTCACTTACTCACACAACTATTGGCGCGTCGATGGCAATGTCGTCCCCCATCGCCTGTGACGTGCTTGATTCCGATGCCAATGCCGTGGGGTCGGTGGCTTGTCCAAGGGTTTGATCACAGCCGCTTGCTCTGTCAGGGGCTTGCCAAAGCCTTGGGTAATGTTCCTTGGGTACCTGCCTTAAGATGCGATCGCGTTTGGATGCCTCGGCAAAGCCAGCAGCCTTTTGTGGTGCGCAATAGCTGGTCTGATTCTCCCTTTGTTGTCCGCCATTTGCCTTCAGGCACCCGATCGGTGGCGCTCATTGATGACGTGCTGACCACGGGGACCACCGCCCATCATGCGGCATTGGCCCTGAAGGCCCAAGGGGTGCGTGAGGTCTCGGTGTGGGTAGTGGCCAGAGAGGTGACTGGGGCGGTGGTCGGCTAGCTCACAGGACAAATCTCAATCGCCGGTTCAAGCCAACTGCGTCAAGACCAGCATCAAGAAAATCACCAGCCCGACCCAGTGATTCGAAAGAAAGGCCTGAAAGCATGCTTCAGGTTGCCGACCACGGACACGCCACCATTGCCTGATCAACAACATGGTGACAACAGCTGTGCCAAACCACCAAACCCAGCCGGCATCCAAGCTCAGGCCGTGAGCGATCAACAGTGAGATGAGGATCCCCATGCCCAATGCCAAACCGGTCAGGTCAAACCGACCCCAACCGATGGCCGTCGACTTCACGCCCACCTGGAGATCATCTGCCCGATCGGCCATGGCGTATTCGGTGTCATAAATCAGCACCCAAACAACATTGATCGCTACCCACCACCACAAACCGACGGGAAGGGCCTCGATTTCAGCGGCATACGCCATGGGGATCGCCCAAGCGAAGGCCAGCCCCAACACCGCCTGAGGCCAGTGGGTGAAGCGTTTGAATAAGGGATAGGTGGTGGCCAGCAAGGCCCCGACCACCGCCAAGCCAATGGTCAACGGATTGGTCAGTGAGACCAAGGCCAGCGCCACCAACATGAGAAGAAAGAATCCCCCCAAAGCTTGTCGCGCCGTCAACTCGCCCGAGGCCAGTGGTCGGTGCCGGGTGCGTTGGACTAATGGGTCGATGTCGCGATCAAAGTAGTCGTTGATGATGCAGCCTGCCGAGCGCATCACCACCCCCTACCTCCGGGATGCTTGTTGGAAGCGCGCGCGCGGAAAATCTTGTGGGAACAGATCAGAACGACCGCTTCACCGGCTCCGGCGGGAATGACATTCTGTCCGGAGAGGGTGGGATTGATACGGC
>JALQZL010000151.1 GCA_023258355.1 Wenzhouxiangellaceae bacterium
GGGTAGGTTCGTTTTTCAGCAATTTTTCGGCTGAGGTGGATTTCCATATTGCCCGTGCCTTTGAATTCCTCATA
The DNA here is from genome assembly GCA_023258355.1 of Wenzhouxiangellaceae bacterium. Classification (GTDB taxonomy): domain Bacteria; phylum Pseudomonadota; class Gammaproteobacteria; order Xanthomonadales; family Wenzhouxiangellaceae; genus Wenzhouxiangella. Next base: position 75 of record JALQZL010000151.1, read on the forward strand.
GATGACTTCATCCATTTTCGAGCCAGTATCTACCAGGGCAGTGGCAATGATGGTAAGACTCGCGCCGCCTTCGATATTTCTTGCCGCACCAAAGAAGCGTTTTGGTCTTTGCAGTGCATTGGCATCCACACCCCCGGTGAGGACCTTGCCAGATGAAGGCACGACCGTGTTGTAGGCGCGCGCAAGACGAGTGATGGAGTCGAGCAAAATTATCACATCATGTTTGTGTTCGACCAAGCGCTTAGCGCGTTCGATGACCATGTCTGCGACTTGAACGTGTCGGGTGGCTGGTTCATCAAAGGTAGACGAGATCACCTCCGCATCCACGCTGCGCTGCATTTCAGTTACCTCCTCGGGGCGCTCATCGATCAGCAAAATGATCATATGTGCCTCGGGGTTGTTGGCGCGAATTGCGCTGGCAATCGATTGGAGCATCATTGTCTTGCCCGCTTTTGGTGGGCTGACAATCAGTCCCCGTTGGCCCTTACCAATCGGTGCAATCAGGTCAATAATCCTGCCGGTGATGTCCTCTGTTGACCCATTGCCTCGTTCTAAGACCAACTGTTCTCTGGGGAACTCTGGTGTTAAATTCTCAAACAGAATTTTGTTCTTGGCAAACTCGGGTTTGTCGAAGTTGAGTTCTTCAACCTTGAGCAAAGCGAAGTAGCGCTCTGAATCTTTGGGCGGGCGGATTTTTCCAGAGATCATGTCGCCTGTGCGCAGATTGAAGCGTCTTATCTGCGAGGGAGAGACATAAATATCATCGGGGCCAGCCATATAGGAAGCCTCGGCTGAGCGGAGGAAACCGAAGCCGTCCTGGAGGATTTCAAGTACACCATCTCCATAAATGGATTCTTTCTTCTTGGCCTTGGCCTTCAAAATCGCAAAGATCACATCTTGCTTTCGCGAGCGGCCGATGTTCTCAATGCCAAGCTCTTCCGCCATTTCGAGGAGTTCAGGGACTGATTTTTGTTTAAGTTCTGTAAGATTCATAGGTCTTTGTGGAGGGGTTAGCTAGGGGCGCATCGCACCACAGGAAGGGGCCTGTCAGTCAAAGCGATCACCGAGGGTTAATAAATTTATCGTATTGGGTTCTTTTGGAATCTGGCCAGTAGCTGGCCACTGAGCTTTTAATCTAGCACCTTTTCACTTAAGCGTCCAGTGCCTTACGTGTTCTAAGTTTTGTATCAAGGGCGGGCCAAGTGCCCGCCCAGAGCTCCATTATATGGTCGAATCCACAAACTCTTTGAGCGCTGATTTGGTCATCGCGCCCACTTTAGTGCCTTGGTGCTCGCCATCTTGAAAAATCATCAATGTGGGGATCCCGCGAATTTTGAAGCGATTGGCGACCTGTGGGTTCTCATCAATGTTGACCTTTGCGATAGTTAACTTATCGCCGTATTCAGCGGCCAACTCATGTAGAATCGGTTCAATCATCTTGCATGGGCCGCACCATTCCGCCCAATAATCCACCAAAACCGGACCGTTGGCGTTGATGACCATCTCATCGAAGGTGCTCTCTGAAACATGAACAAGGTTGCTGCTCACTGTGATACCACTCCTGAATCGGAAAGAAAATAAATTTAAATGAGTACAGACACATGGTAACGGATTTGTGGGCCCGATGGGCGAGGCAGCTAAGAAAATTCTTTAAAGGACAGCATGAGGAGCGCCCAGAAAGGCCAGAGAGCCCAGCCCCATCTGTCGGTGAGACGGTCCTGAGTGATGTTACTTTTGATACCTTAGGACTGGACGATCGAATTATGCGTGGCTTGCAATCTGCTGGGTTCAAGCAATGTACCCCCATCCAAGCCAAAACGTTGCCGACGGCCCTCAGTGGTGCTGATGTGTTGGGGCAGGCCAGAACAGGTACAGGCAAAACGGCTGCCTTTTTATTGGCCGTTTTCCATCAGCTACTAAAGACCGAATCACTTGGCAAAGGCAGGAATCCCAGAGCCATCATTATTGCCCCAACACGCGAGCTTGCCATACAAATCCACAAAGATAGCGAAACCTTAGGCCGTCACACTGGCCTCAAATGCCTTCTTGCCTATGGTGGCGTTGACTATCAGCAACAGCGTCAAGCGATCGCTGACGGAGTGGATATTCTTGTGGGGACACCAGGCAGGCTGATCGACTTTTTGAAGCAGGATGTCTATAACCTAAAGTCTATCGAGGTGGCCGTGCTTGATGAAGCAGACCGAATGTTTGACTTGGGTTTCATATCGGATATTCGGTTTTTATTCCGCCACATGCCGCCTCCTGATCGACGTCAATGTTTGATGTTCTCAGCCACCTTTCCGCTGAAAGTGACTGAGCTGGCTTATGAGCATATGCAAGACGCCACGACCATCCGGATTGAAGAAGACACCATGACGACGGAGCGGGTAAAGCAAGTGGTCTACTATCCTGCTAACCCAGAAAAACTACCACTGCTCATACAGCTGCTCCAAGAGCGTCAAGCGGCTCATACGATGGTGTTTGTGAATACTCGGCATGCGGCTGATTTGGTCGCACGAACACTCAAAGCGAATCAGTTTAATGCGGCCATGCTGGCAGGTAACGTACCTCAGGAAAAGCGCCAAAAACTGCTGAAGCGATTTCATGATGGCGAGATCGACGTACTGGTTGCCACAGATGTCGCTGCCCGAGGACTTCATATTCCTGAAGTATCCCATGTGTTCAATTATGATTTGCCTCAAGATGCGGCGGATTATGTTCATCGAATTGGTCGGACGGCGCGCTTGGGTGCATCAGGTGACGCCATCAGTTTCGCTTGCGAAGACTATGCATTTCATCTGCCCGAGATCGAAGCCTACATCGACCTTAGTTTGCCCGTGGTGTCCCACGATCCCAGTAGTCTTCCAGAAATCAAAAAAGCAGCGCCAAGAAAGCCTTCTCACAATGGCAAAAAGCACCGGTCAGAACAGGCCCCTCGAAGACGGCATTAGACGTCTCGAGCGACGGCGTCTTCTGAGTTTATGCTAATCTCAGAGGGTAGCAGATGAGCTGATCTGGGCCATGTTCATTATGAATATCAATCTCAATTGGATCGAAACGCTGAGCGGTGATTATGGCGGGGCATGGAAGCAGCGTCTCCCGCGCTGGGCCACCTTAGTGCTTGGTGCGTTGTTGGCGTGGTTGGTGGTGAGATTTTTTTGGCTTTTGGTCGCTGGGCCCACTGTAGAAATAAGCCAGATCAGTCAGTCTATGAGTCAATCCTCACCTG
>JALQZL010000152.1 GCA_023258355.1 Wenzhouxiangellaceae bacterium
GACGACTTGATTGTGGCCTAGAGGGTGTGGCAGAGGCTGTGAGCGCGGAGCGTTTCAGAGGTCTAAGAATCTTTGATATCAGTGATCTGAGTCTGCCCAGACAGGTTGGAGCTGTTCAAACCTGTCGCGGCTCTCACACCCACAGTGTGGTGAGTGTTGATGACCATCGGATCTTGGTCTATAACTCTGGCACTTCCAGAGTGCGCGACGATGAAGAGTTGTCAGGTTGCTCAGATGAATCACCTTGGCGAGATGAGAAAACGGCATTGTTTCGAATTGATGTGATTGAGATCCCCATTGCAAGACCGCATGATGCTCAAATCATTAAGAGTCCTGCCGTATTTGCTGACCCAGAGACAGGCTTTTTGGCAGGCCTATGGGAGAGAGGGGATCATGGACCGAGGACACAAACCACCAATGAAACCAATCATTGTCACGACATCACCGTCTTCCCAACTTTGAATATTGCGGCAGGCGCCTGCTCCGGAAATGGCATTTTGTTTGATATCACAGACCCAGAGAACCCCACCCGCATTGATGAGGTGGTGGATTCGGGTTTTGCCTACTGGCACTCGGCCACATTTAGTAATGACGGACAAAAGGTGCTTTACACAGATGAGTGGGGTGGTGGCACGCGTCCTCGGTGTCGCGCCTCTGATCCACTGACTTGGGGTGCCAATGCCATCTACAACGTTGTTGACGGTGAGCTTGTTTTTGGGGGCTACTTCAAAATGCCTGCACCACAAGGTGATAAAGAAAATTGTGTTGCACACAATGGTTCTTTGATCCCCGTACCGGGACGAGACATCATGGCCCAAGCGTGGTACCAAGGTGGGCTGTCTGTCTTTGATTTCACTGACTCAGGGGACGCAGTGGAAATTGCCTTCTTCGATCGAGGCCCGATTGATGAAGAGCATTTGGTAACAGGAGGATACTGGTCTACTTATTGGTACGCTGGTCACATTTATGGGACTGAGATTGTCAGAGGGCTTGATGTCTTTGCCCTCACACCAAGCGAGCATCTCTCTGCGCATGAGATTGAGGCTGCCAAGATGGCTGACATGGGCACAGTATTCAATCCTCAGACACAAGAGCCTGTGACTTGGCCAACGCATCCTACCATCGCGAAAGCCTATGCCGATCAATTGAGCCGATACCAAGCCTTGGACGAGAACCAATATGACGCCCTCATCTCCGTGCTCGATGACGTGGAGGCGGCGCTGGCTGATAGCGAGGGCAATCAACAACTCGCCAACCAGTTGGTCCGTTGGTCAGATGAAACCCGTGGGCTGATTAATCGTCCAGATCCACGCATCTTCCGCTCAGCCAATGGCTTAACTCGAGTCTTAAGTGGGCTTGCCTTTAAACTGGCGGAAGATCGGACAGATCAATCGGTTGTTAGCGACTGAAGGTATTGCTGGCCGCGGTGCATCAACTCAACAAACTGCGTTGAGTCCTCCGCGGCCACGGCCTGTCCCAACAAATCGATTGCTTGGCTGAGCGCTTCCCGTGCCAACTCCCCCTGGGTATTGAGCTTTTGAATTTCATAGTAGAGCACTGGGCTTTCATTCACGACATCCTGAGCAATTTCTAGCTGTCGACCAAAAGTGGTGCTAGATAGTTTAGCCAACTCATCAGCAGGGACTCCTGTTTGTGTCAAGGCGGTCACAAAAGCCAAGTTGATCAAATGCGATAACCCCAGCACCAATGCCATTAATCGGTCGTGAGATTCAATAGGCAGAACCACTGTTTGTGCCATTGTGTCGGAAAAAAGTGCGATTGCTTCTGACATTGCCGCTTTGTTCCCGACATCCATTACCAATACATGACGGCCTGAAAGCAACTGTGTGCTCGGACCGAACATCGGATGCACAGAACATATTTTTAAATTCTTTTGCGCAGCTACCCGGAGGGTGTCAATTAAAGGTGACTTGATAGACGCCACATCAAAAACCAGTGCGGTCGGCATTTTTTTACTCAAGGTCTCCAAGAGCTGTTGTGAAATGCCGGGAGGGGTTGCGAGGACAATGACATCTTGATCTGATGCCAGATCTTCCCAACGGTCAGTGCACTGGGCTGCACCAATCACCCAAGGGTGATCTGATTGATAGATCGGATCGGAGACCGTCACTCGAAACCCTTGTGCATCTAGGAAATTAACAAACCACTGTCCCAATCGACCAGCGCCACCAATCACCAAGGCGTGCTTTCCCATCCCCCGATGAGCACGCTTGACTTGGTCTTGTTCTTGGACCGTCAGTGAGGCCTCGATTAATCGCCGCACTAAATCCTCAGCCACCTCGGGTTCAATCCCCAATGCTTCGGCTTGACGACGAACCCCATCCAGCACCTCACGCTCTCGTTTAAAGTCACGGAGTGGTCGGCCGTCTGCAGCCTTGATCTCACCGATTTTCGATACCAGCTTTTGGCGCTCGGCAGCCAGAGCCACCAATTGTCGGTCGATATCATCAAGGGCATCTCTAAGTCTCGGGAGGGCCTCTTGTTTGTCTTGATCACTCATACTCAGCTCAATTACGGTGTGATGGCGTGATGATGTCTTGACAGTGGGACATTCACAAACCTATAAGATACCTGAATGATCAAGATCATAGTATCAATGTGTCTGAAATGCTTTGTGGGCTGCGGGCTCTTTGTATTGTCGAGCCTCACTGTCGTGGCTCAAGATGCACTGTTGCTTGATAACTTTCAAAGTGGGGATGGCCAAGCTGTGTTCGGTACACGCTGGTCGGGCTTCAGTGACCAAGTCATGGGTGGAATCTCTGAGATGAATTTGGCCTACGAACGGCTAGATGATGATCGGCTTTGTCTCCGCCTTCAAGGTGAGGTGCGGCTGGAGAATAACGGGGGCTTCATACAGGCTCGGCTTCCGTTAGAGAAGAACCGCGAGCGCCTCAATGCGACTGATTTTTCAGGCGTTCGCATCACAGCCCGTGCGCAACCAGGGGCCTACTACATCCATTTAAGAACCAGTGCCACCTGGCTTCCCTGGCAATATTATGGTGCGCGTATTCCACTGACCGATCAAGCACAGAACGATTTTCAGACTTTTGAGATCCCATTCCAAAGTTTTGTGGGAGAGTCCACACGGCGAAAACTGAATGTCAGTCGTCTAAAGAGTATCGGTATCGTTGCCTATGGTGAGGCCTTTAGTGCCGATATCGAGGTCTTGGCGCTGTCGCTTTACCGCTAGCGAGTCTACCTCTTGAGCAGTTGGTCTTGAATCACTGCGG
>JALQZL010000153.1 GCA_023258355.1 Wenzhouxiangellaceae bacterium
GATTCTAAGTACTACACCAACCACGATGGTGAGCGGTATCGGGACAGGCTATACAGGCAGTGGAGCCACCGATGGATTGCTACTCGATTACTACCTCAGCATGACCGAGGACTTTGACCAAGTACACACAGGTACTCACAATTTAGATGTGACCTTTACGCTGGCAGCTACTCCATGATCAGGGCTTGGGGTTGGGTTCGTTTCATTTTAGTGGTCTTCTTTGTCGTTTTTCCGAGCACGCTCTTGGCAGCTGTCAGTGTGATTGGCTCGCTGGATCATTTCTACATCGCCAAGCCCGGAGAGACAATTGCGGGTGAGATATGGGTTGAAAATACGCTCAGCGAACCGGCCATTGTCCGAGTCGAGATAACCGACTACTTCGTGGACCGTTGGGGACAAGCCCAGTACCCCAAGCCATCCAATCATGCTCGCTCTTTGGCACGCTACATTCAAATGATGCCTCCAGAGCAAACACTGGCTCCGCAAGCTCGGGGATTGATCAATTTTGAGGTCAAGCTGCCCACCTTAAAAGATCACCCTGAGCTTGCGGGTGCTTATTGGGCTGTTTTGCTGATACAGCCAGCTGGCCTCAATCAAACCATCATCGAGCCAGCCATCAATGAATTCATCATCACCGAACGTTTCCAAACAGCGGTTCGGATTACCACAGCCATCGATGGAGCAGGTACCACCCAACTCGAGTATCGCGATGCAACACTTACTTGGCCAGAGAGTGCCACACCGTCGCTGGCTGCTGCTTTGTTCGAAGTGGATTTGGTCAACAGCGGCGATCATTTATTGGACCTGCAAGTGGTTGGAGAGCTGATCGATCGAGATGGACAGTCGATCGGAGTGACGCCCCTAACGAGGCTTCGTTTGTACCCCGGACATCAACGACGGGTGGAGTGGGTGCTTGAGGCAGAAGGGGCGGGTCATGAACAAGTGCCAGAGGAACTTTGGCTGATGGCTCATCCTTTGGAGCGAATGCTACAGCCTAAAAGGTTTGGCGGTCGATTCTTGCTCGCATCGCCATGACTTTGAGTGGGTCAAGTGTGTTGGGAGCAGGCCTTAGCAGTTTGCGGGCAGTTTAAATGTTGGCCCCGATGGATTGTGGGTTTGTGTCTTTGGGCTGCACTTCCTGTCGCAGATGCCATCGAGATTCAGCCACGACCAGTGGAGCCCGTCGAGCCGGGAGGTTGGGTGCGGCTACACTTCGACGTCTCGGATTGGCATCTATCGGATCAGAGTGTGCTTTCAAACGCAAGCCTGATCCTGCCTTCCGGTTGGTCGGTCTTGGTGCCTCCACGCTTTTCTGGTCGATTGGGCGCTAGTGGTCGTATATCAACAGCCATTGCGGTCAGTGAGTCTGCACAAGCTGGGCTTCATGAGGTTCGTCTCACAGCGTACCCTTTGGAGGCCATTGTCGAGGTGGGAGTCCTGCCGAAACAAACCTTGGAATGGAACTGGCTGAGTGATGTTGGTGATGATGAAATCACCTGGTGGTCCGAGAGTTCACTGCGTATTGAAGCCATAGTCAAACTCTCTGGGAATGTGCGCACTCCCGTGCGTTTTGCATCTGAGACGTCAGCCAACATCGATGTTCGATTTGACCCCAAAACAGTTGAGCTTCAACCCGGTCAGGCGACTTCGGTCACGGTGACAGTGAACGCCAACCACAGTGCTCAAGCAATGGAGAGAGTGCGCTTTCCCCTCAAAGTAACGGCGCATACACCAGACGTTTCTGTGGCATTGGCTGAGGAAACGATTTGGATCAAGGTGTGGCGTGATCCTACATACGGGACTCCTAGTTCTGAGCTGCCGGTTCAGGGTTATTTCACGCTGAGACACCAAAAGGCTCCGAAGTCGTCAGAGCACCCAGGCTCGGTACGCTGGGACTGGGGGCTGACGGGCCACACTCAGTCGGAGTCTGGGCAAGGCGCTGGATGGCGTTTTGCTTTACACAGCGACCCACGCCGAGAAAGATCCATTGAATGGAGAGATCATCACTGGCAGTTGGGATTGGGGCGTCGAATTTTTGGCGGGGAAGGTCTTTCGGTTCGCCCTCAATTGGGCGTGGGGGCCTCGATGATCTGGTCCCGTGACGAATTGCATGACTCGGTGTCTGGCATCGATCGGTTCGGTTTGCAGCGGTTTTCATCTCAAAGCCATCACTTTGGTTACGCTTGGGTAGAAAGAGGCCCATGGCGGTTTGCGTGGGTCCAAAAAGGTCAGTGGGAATCTGAGAGTGGAACAAGTCACTGGCCAACCATCGGCTATGTCTGGCGGTCTAGAGTTGGTGTGCGAGGACGATCACGCTTGACGACTCACTGGAGTCGCTATCAAAAGAGATGGTCTGGCATGATTGATTACCAACTAATGACGGATCGGGACCACCTGTGGTATCTGAGAGGGCAGTCTATCTCTCTGGGACACCCGAGTCAGGTGCCTCCAGGGCATTGGTTGGAGATGGGCTACTGGGCAAGGTCCCAAGAGGGTTCATATTCCCTGATGGGTCAGGTCAGTAGAGATCCAATCACCGGTGTTTCCAGTGAGAGCATTCGTCTCTACAGCTGGTATAAAGTCTCGGCGCATCATGGGCTCTGGGCGGGATTATATGGGTTTATTGCAAGTCGGCAATCGAACGACCGGTTCGAATTGCAGATGCGGTCAGATACAAGTCAAAATCGTTGGCTTGCATCACTGGATACACATGGCTCACTTAAATTCAAAGGCACCTTTCATCTACGAGATTCTTGGTATGGACTTTTCGATACTCAATCAGATTTTGGGTCAATCGGTTTGCAGAAACGCAATAACCATGCGACACACTTCGGGTTTGGCACACAATGGTCAACACGCTGGAATGGGCGATCCACCAGAGGCTATGTCGATTGGCGTTTTAATAACCCTATGGGTATTTGGTCTCTATCGCTGGATCGAAGCTTGTCCCAGGCAGATTGGAATGTTTGGCTGACCTATGTATGGCGTCAATCATTGCCTCTTCCCAAAAGAGATGACAAATACCATGCCACATTGAGTGGCCGCATTCTGAGAATGGAGGAAGGTCAGAGTTATCCCATCAGAGATGCGGTGATCGCTATCGGCGATCAAGAAATCCGAAGTGACACGAATGGAAATTATCGGTTGCCCAAGCTTGCGCCAGGATCTCATAGTGTGCAACTGACCCTCCCCAAAATGAGCCCTGGGTGGCTATTGACCAGCGAGCCAAACTTAGAAATC
>JALQZL010000154.1 GCA_023258355.1 Wenzhouxiangellaceae bacterium
ATCTGACCCCATGCCAACCACAACAGCTTCAAACGGTTTGGGCAAAGATCCAATCACTTCATCGGCATAGTCGGCGCACACAGTGCTCAAATCTCCGGTTGGCACAAGGTGATGCACCTTTATTGCACACCCAGACATACTTTCTTGAATCTGGTGAGCATTGTTCGCCGAATCTGACCGATCTATCCAACGCTCATCTGTTGGAATGGCGTGGACGCGCTCCCAATCGATCGCATGCTGGCTAAGCCTGTGATAAATCGGCATCGGTGTGCTTCCACCGGACAGAGCAACAGCCACCTCAGTGCGTGCCTGTAGCCCTGACGCTAACTGATCCGCTAATTTTTGACTGACGGCCTCAATTAAATCTTTGCGATCACCATACTCATGCCATGCCATTACGTCACCTCTACTCTCGCCAACTGTGGCCGTGACGCTCAGTCAAAGCCACAGCAGCACTAGGCCCCCATGTGCCCGCCGAATATAATTTCGGCTTAGAGCCTTGCTCGGCCCAGCCAGCGATCACATTGTCGACCCAAGTCCATGCAGATTCCACCTCATCACGCCTAACAAATAAGGTGCCATTGCCCTCTAGCGCATCCAAGTAGAGTCGTTCATAGGCACCTCGGCGGCGTTGATGATCGAAGGCGCTGTGCAAATCAAGGTCTAGGGCGACCTCACTAAATTGCATGCCGTCTCGATCTAGTCCTGGGGTTTTGTTCATCAGCTGAAGCGATATGCGCTCTTCTGGTTGCAATCGAATGACCAAGGCATTGGGCTTAATCACCTTTAATCCGGATGAGAAGATAGAGTGCGGAATTTGTTTAAATTGAATATAAATCTCCGTCACTCTGCTGGTCATGCGCTTGCCTGTCCGCAGATAAAATGGCACCCCCGACCAACGCCAATTATCGAGATGAGCACGCAAAGCCACAAAGGTTTCTGTGTTGGTCGCTTGACCCACCTCCTCTGCATAGGCTTTGACCGATTGGCCTTTGATAGCACCCTCACTGTACTGACCTGCCACACTGTGTGTGGCCAAATCACCACCCTCTATGGGGCGAAGTGACTGCAATACCTTAATCTTTTCATTACGAACCGCTGTGGGCTCGAATTGACTGGGTGGCTCCATGGCCGTGAGACATAACAACTGAAGCAGGTGGTTTTGAACCATATCACGCATAGCGCCATACTGATCATAGTAACCTGCGCGCCCCTCTAAACCGACAGTTTCAGCAACCGTAATCTGGACTTGTTCGATGTGTTGCGCATTCCACAGAGGCTCAAATAGCGCATTTGAAAAACGCAAGGCCAGTAGGTTTTGGACCCCATCTTTACCAAGATAATGATCGACTCGGTAGACTTGGTCCTCAGCAAAGACATGCCCCACCGCATCATTGATTTGTTGTGAGCTAGGCAAGTCATGGCCTATCGGCTTTTCAAGCATGACTCGACATTCAGGACCGACAAGATCTGCATGGGCAAGTCCCTCACAGATCATCGGATACCAGCTTGGGGCGGTTGACAAATGAAAGAGAACATCGCCTGACGGACCTGCCTTGATGCGCTCAGCCAATGCGTGATAAGCCTCAGTGGCATTGAAATCCAAGCTGATGTAATCAAGCCTTTTGATTAAGCTCTCTTTAGTTGTATCGGTGGCGTGCTCAATATCATCGAAAGAAGCCGCGACTTGTTTCCGAAAGTCTTCTGGTGACTGCTCAGTCCGTGCGCAACAAAGAATGCGAAGGTCCTTTGATAATAAATGCTCACTTTCTAAGCCTAGTAATGCGGGCAGCAGCATACGCTGAGCCAGATCACCGGTCGCACCGAAGATGACCAATGTAGAGGCTGAATGACGAATCATGGTTGTTGTTCCTAATCAGTCTATCGCTGGCTATGTGCTATGCACTTTTGAGGGGTGAGGCTTCAAAGGAAGCAGACCAGTCACCATCTAAAGCTGCCGCACCATTCATACGGGTGAGATATTCCATATGTGCGGGCTGCTTGGTAACGATTGACCCAATGGCCTCTCGGGTTTTTTTCAAGAAACCTTTCAGATCATCCGCTGATAGGTTGTCTACGATGGGGTGAAAGCCCATAGGCTCAATACCTTGCCCAATCATCACCACCACCCACGACTGTTCAGCAAACAGCTCATAGTGATCCCTAAAAATACGGCCATTCGACTTGAATAGCTCAATCTTATGAGCGAGCGAATCGGGCACATCCATGTGTTTTAGATCAACCCAATACTGGGAGTCTGATCGATTGTTCACATGATAGTGAAGAATGATGAAATCCCTGATTCGCTCTGATTCAAGCTTCACGTCCGCATTAAATTGCTCCACTTCCGCTGCCTCGATTTGATGACGTGGAAATAGCTTGATGAAGCGAATTAGACTGTTCTGGATCATGTGAATGCTCGTTGACTCCAGTGGCTCTAGGAATCCACTGGACAACCCCAATGCCAGGCAGTTTCGATTCCATTGCTTGAGTCGGCGACCTGTCTCAAATTTCAAGTGCCTAGGCTCTGTCAGCGCCTTGCCATCAATATTATCCAACAGCAATTTTGCCGCTTCATCCGCAGTCAAATGAGCACTGCAATACACCAATCCATTGCCAACGCGATGTTGCAAGGGAATTTTCCATTGCCATCCAGCGGTGCGCGCTGTGGCTTTCGTGTAAGGAACAGCAGGCGCCACTGACTCACTCTGTACTGCCACCGCGGCATTCGATCTCAGCCACTGAGACCAATCTTCCCACCCTGTTTGAAGCGTCTGCTCAATCAACAGGCCTCTAAAGCCACTGCAATCAATAAAGAAGTCTCCATCAATCCGTTGACCAGAAGCCAATGAGACACCTTCGATGTGCCCCGACTCACTGGCTAGGTGCACATCGGTGACCTTTCCTTCAGTGCGCTCGACCCCCCATGACTCACTCAGTCGACGAAGGAGTCGTGCATACAGTCCAGCATCAAAATGGTATGCGTAATTTGGCTTCCGCTCTCCCTCCATGCCAAAACGGCCAGCCCGGGCCAGATTGGCCTCGACACTATAGTCATTCAGTTCATGGCTCTCACCCAAACCACGTGCCTTCAACCAATAGTGATGAAATTGCGCAGCCCACGAGTCAGCACCTGGTGGGCCAAATGGATGAAAATATCGCTCACCCAGCCGGCCCCAATTCTCAAACTCAATACCGAGTTTGAAAGTGCCGTT
>JALQZL010000155.1 GCA_023258355.1 Wenzhouxiangellaceae bacterium
CAGTGGCCGCTCTTTAAGGGAAGACAACAGGGCCAGCGCAATGGCTAAATCAGAGGCCGTCTCAGTGATACGAATGCCACCAGCGACGCTGACAAAAATGTCTTGGTCACCGATACTGATGCCTGCATGACGATGGAGTACAGCCAAAATGAGGGCCAATCGGTTGGGATCGACACCCACCGCCACACGCCTTGGATTGGCCATAGAGGAAGGGGCAACCAGCGCCTGGATTTCTACCAGCAAAGGCCGAGTACCCTCGCGTGTCACTAACACACAACTGCCAGGAGAGGGCTCGTCTTGCCCTTGTAGGAAAATCGCAGATGGATTGCCGACAGGACTGAGGCCAGCATCAGTCATCGCGAATACACCCAACTCATTGGCTGCGCCAAACCGGTTCTTCACAGCACGAATTAAACGATATCGGCTACCAGAGTCTGATTCAAAATATAAGACCGCATCAACCATATGCTCCAGCACTCGGGGTCCAGCCAGCGCGCCCTCTTTCGTGACATGACCTACCAACACCACCGTGCATCCTGAGGTCTTGGCAAATTGAACCAAACGTGCCGCACACTCTCTGACCTGAGCCACTGCACCCGGTGCAGATTGGAGCGCTTCGGTCCACAGCGTTTGGATTGAATCCACCACCATAAATTCAGGTCGACTGGCCTCGGCGGTGGCCAGAATCGTTTCAACGCAAGTCTCTGTCAGACAGGACAGTTTGTACGGTGGAAGCCCCAGTCGTCTGGCTCGCATGGCGACCTGCCCAGAAGATTCCTCACCGGTCACATACAGGGTTTCATGGCCTTCGGCCAGGGCGCTTTGCACTTGCAATAACAAAGTCGACTTGCCAATACCTGGATCACCACCAAGGAGCACCACAGAGCCGGCCACCCAGCCACCACCTAGCACACGATCGAGCTCATCCATACCGCTGGCCAAGCGCGTACTTCCCGCATCATTGGGGACTGCGCTCAAGCTCACAACTTCACCTGGCTTGGCACCAGCCCAGTTAGCCCGAGCACCGGGGCCTTTCGGGGCGCCGGCTGCCTTGACTTCCTCGAGGGTATTCCAATCGCCACAGTCAGGACATTGCCCACTCCATTTGGGCAACTGCGCGCCACAGGCTCGACAGGTATATTCTGATTTTGGTTTTGCCATCGTTCTATTCTGACAGATTCGGCTGATATAATGGCGCGTCTTCTTTATTGTGGCCCGCGTTTTAGGGAGTTTTCGATGAACAACACCATGCAGGCTTTGGTTAAGGGCGCACCTGGGCGCGGCCTTGAAATGCAGACCGTGGCGGTCCCACAGGTCGGTCCGAATGAGGTGCTCATTCAAGTCGAAAAAACAGCCATTTGCGGCACCGACTTGCATATTTTTCTCTGGGACGAGTGGGCCCAACGGACGATCCAGACACCTTTGGTGATTGGGCATGAGTTCATGGGACGCATCGTCCAGATGGGCGACGGTGTCACTGGCTATGCACTAAACCAGCGGGTGTCTGCCGAGGGCCATGTGGTGTGTGGCATGTGCCGTAATTGCCGGGCGGGCAAACCCCATTTGTGCCCGAACACTCAAGGGATTGGCGTCAATCGCAATGGTGCTTTTGCCGAATATGTCGCAGTTCCAGCGTCTAACTTGTGGCCGATTCCCGATGAGATTCCTTCAGAGTTAGCGGCCTTTTTTGATCCTTTTGGCAATGCCGCGCATTGTGCTTTGCAATTTGATTTGGTTGGTGAGGATGTTCTCATCACGGGCGCCGGTCCCATTGGCATTATTGCCGCCGGTATTGCCAAGCATGTGGGGGCCCGCCACATTGTGGTGACAGATGTTAACGATTATCGCTTAGGGCTGGCCTCTGATATGGGTGCCACAAGGATTGTCAATGTCAAGAATGAGTCACTGGCTGATGTGGTCAAGGCACTTGATATTGATGGCTTTGATATCGGCCTTGAGATGTCTGGTAACCCACAGGCCTTTAATGACATGTTGGCGTCTATGTACCACGGTGGGCACGTGGCACTACTGGGGATTTTGCCGAAAGATACCGGCATTGATTGGGACACCGTGATTTTCAGAGGCCTCGAGCTACACGGCATTTATGGACGCCGAATGTACGAGACTTGGTACAAGATGACCCAAATGACGCTGACAGGCTTCCCGCTCCGAAAGGTATTGACACATCATCTGCCAGTCGATGCATGGTCAGAAGGCTTCGATCTTATGGAAAGAGGCGCCTGTGGGAAGGTCGTGGTGGATTGGACTGGAGACATTTCATGAAAAAATGGCTTTTTCGCCCAGCACAACATATATCTCCAACAATAGCGGGGCTAGTGGGGCTGATTGCAATTGGATTAACAGGTATTTTGGCCACGGTGGGTGGACTTGTCACCGATGGCATGCTCGACCTCCACTTCCTGAGCCTCAGTGGCCTGAATGAGCCACCCACAGGCCGTTGGCTTATAAACTGGGCCCAAGGGCTGGTTAATCTCTTCTGGGCTTCAATCGGCCTTTGGGTCGCTGCCAAACTGGCGGGGATAACTCTAAATCCTTGGACACTTGTCACTCACCTGGCCTACGCGCGTTGGCCGATTGCGCTGGCCACCGCTTATCTGGTGATCCCTGGCGTTGGCGAGACGATCCTTGGCCTGACTTTGGAGATGGTCACCGCCCTGCCAGCTGGGCCAGATCAAGTGATGGCCTCCCCACGCTACCTGTTGCCTGCGATGCAACTGACAGCCTTGTCTGCTCCCCTGCTCTTGGCAATCATTTGGACTGTCTGGCTCATGTATGCCTGCTTTGTGGATCTCACAAAGCTGGCACAAACCAAAGCCATTCCATTTTTTATCGG
The DNA here is from genome assembly GCA_023258355.1 of Wenzhouxiangellaceae bacterium. Taxonomy (GTDB): domain Bacteria; phylum Pseudomonadota; class Gammaproteobacteria; order Xanthomonadales; family Wenzhouxiangellaceae; genus Wenzhouxiangella. The sequence goes on from JALQZL010000155.1 coordinate 2,855, forward strand.
CGCCATCATCATCACTGAATTACTGAGCAAGTTAACCGTGATGTAGACAATCTTTGTCTTGTGACGACAAATTGTCGTCACACCCCGTTTTGGTAATTGCTTTTTATCCCTAGCCTGCCTTTTCTTTCGATTTGGCATGTTTCTTGCATGACGTTTTCTAGAGACCACACTAAAGAGGAAAACTTCATGAGAACACTGGAACGACCCACCGTTATATCGACCCATGCCTTCGGATTTAGCCTGATCGAGCTGATGATTGTTGTCATCATTATCGCCATCTTGGCCAGTGTCGCCATCCCCGCTTTTCAAAAACAAATTGCCCGAGCTCAAGTGGCC
>JALQZL010000156.1 GCA_023258355.1 Wenzhouxiangellaceae bacterium
CGCTTATCCCAAGCCCACAACCATACCCATTCGCATGAGTGTCCCATGAGTGTATCGGTGCACCAGTTTGATGGCGGTTTGCACTTAGACCATCACAAGGCCATGGCCATGGCCAATCCACTCGATGTGTTGCCTCATCCCCAAAAGCTTTTCGTCCCCTTAGTCGGCTATCGCCATCAGACACTGGAGGAAGACCCATCGGCCTTGCTTGTCAAGCCAGGTGACTTTGTGGTCGCCAAGCAAAGACTGACCCAATTTAGGAACACAGGCTTTGCTCAAGTTCATGCACCACTGGCGGGTCAGGTGGTTGGCATTACCACCCGCTCATCGATTAAATACCCCAATCGTCCGATGGCGTGTGTGGAAATCGATGTTGATACAGACCAAGCACTCTCTCAGTTCCCAGAGGATATTCAAACCGAATGGCGAGCAGGTGAGCATTCGGTAGAGGAAGCGATCCAGCTGCTAGATCACATGGGCATCACAGGCCAAGGTGGCGCACAGTTCCCAACAGCCCAGAAACTCACCTCGGCGATGCGAGGGATTGAGACACTGATCATCAATGGCGTGGAATGCGAGCCCTACTTGGCCTGTGATGAGGCACTCATGAGGCGACGTCCGCATGCCATCGTGCAAGGGGCGCTCTTTTTGGCTCACTGGCTCAGCGCTAAAAAGATCCTGATTGCCCTTGAAGATCCCTTGGCTGACTCATTGGGTGCCACCGCCGAATTGTTTGCGCCTTTTCTGGCCGCCAGTCCATCAGGCGTTGAGATTGATTGCGTCACCCTTCCCCAACATTATCCGCAAGGCGCCGAGTCACTACTCGTCAAAACGCTTTGTGGCATCGAACTCCCCAAAGGCCACCATCCAATGGATGCCGGCATCATGGTGTGCAATGTCGCCACTGCTGCGAGCATCTGTGATGCTTGTGTCTCTGGGCAACCACTCACTCACCGCATCATCACCGTCACCGGGCCAGGTGTGCGTTCACCCCGCAATATTTATGCCCCGATCGGTACGCCAGCAGCCGAACTGATTGATCGAGCTGGCGGCTTTCGTGACCATGACAATACTGTCTTAGTCGGTGGCCCCTTATCTGGGCACCGTCTTCAAGACCCACACTCACCCATTGAAAAAGGCAGCCTGTGTTTGTTGGTCACCGATCAGCCAGTCTCATCAGACGCCTCCGCCATGCCATGCATCAACTGCGGCTACTGCATCCCAGTGTGCCCTTCTCGACTCCTGCCCCAAAAGCTTTACCAACTGGCCAGTCATGATGCCCATCAAAAGGCCGCCGAACTGGGGTTAAATGACTGTATTGAATGTGGTCTGTGCGTGGCTGTTTGCCCCAGTCAACTGCCACTGCTTGACTGGTATCGTTACAGCAAAAATGAAATGCGCCAAGAGCGTTTGGAAAAAGAGAAAGCGAACCAAGCGAAGCGGCGATACGAGGCAAGGGAGCACCGCATACAAGCACAGCAGGCTGCGAGAGAGCTAAAGCGGAAAGAACGACAAGAAAGACTCAAAGCCCAGCACAGTGCCAAGTCTGAATTGGAAGCCGCGATCGCCCGCGCCAAAGAAAAAAAGGGTGAGTCATCATGAACACCCATTCCGTTCGGGGGGTGATGTCTCAAGTTCTGTTGGCGTTGGTCCCTGCCATCGGCGTTCATTTCTTTTTATTCGGGCTGGGCATTGTTATCCAGCTAGGCCTTGCGATTTCGTTTGCGCTTGTCTTGGAAGCGGCCATGCTTTTTCTTAGGCAAAAACCGAAGCTGGCTTTTCTCAGTGATGGCTCAGCGGTTGTGGCGGCTGTGTTGTTTGCACTGTCTGTGCCGCCATTGGCTCCCTGGTGGGTATCCGCCACTGGGATGGTGTTTGCCATTGTGGTTGCCAAACAACTCTATGGCGGCTTGGGTTCGAATATTTTCAACCCTGCCATGGTGGGGTTTGCTGCCGTGATCATCGCATTTCCCCAAGCCATGACCCGATGGCTCATACCGAGCACTCAGGGTGGAACCCCGCCAGATTGGGGTAGTGCGTGGCAAACGATCATGACGGGTCAGTTGGCTGAATCGACTTCGTGGGATACGCTCTCACAAGCCACCCCTCTTGACTTGGTTCGGTCAGGACGACTCAATCATCAAACCCTTTCTGAGATCATGGCAGATCCTAGGATGGGCGAGTTCATCAGCGGGGGTTGGGAGTGGCTAGCATTGGCCTACTTGGCAGGCGGCCTTTATCTTCTCTCTAAAAAAATCATCCAGTGGCACGTCCCTGTCACGGTCTTGGTCGGCACCTTGCTACTGACCTTACCTGGGTGGCTCATTGACAGCGATGTGTTCCGCTCACCGCTGCATCAACTCACCGCAGGCTCCCTGGTCATGTGCGCCTTTTTTATTGCCACGGATCCTGTCTCTGGCTCAGGCACACCGAAAGGAAAGATCATCTTTTCATTGGGTATTGTGATCTTGACACTCGCCATACGCGCTTGGGGAGGCTTCCCAGATGGCGTGGCATTTGCCGTTTTATTAATGAATATGTGCGTCCCTTTGATTGATCATTACACGCGACCAAAGGTATTTGGATACAGCACGGACTCTCGTGGCGCCAATAATAAAGGAGGCGTATCGTGACGAGTTTGGTCATTCGCATTGGGCTACTGACCTTGGTGTTTGCCAGCATCCTCTCATGGGTATATGACATCACCGAAGACCAAATTGCAGCACAAAAAGCGCAGTTCGAAGAAGCCCAAAAGGTCGCTGCCCTCAAGACAACGCCGTATGACTCACCATTGATTCAATCTAGCCACGCTTTGACAGTGGATGATCTCCCTGATCCCGCCCCCATCTCCTTGGCCTATTGGGATCAAAAGCCTCAGGCTGCTTTGATCGAAGTGGTCACACCAGATGGCTACAGCGGGGATATTCGACTCTTGATTGCGCTCAGCTATGAAGGCAGCCTGATCGGCATAAGCGTTCTCGAGCATAGAGAAACACCCGGCTTAGGGGATGCCATCGAAGCTTCCAAAAGCCCGTGGATTTCGCAGTTCAATGGTGAAAGTCTCGCCACGACGCCCTATGATGGGTGGATGAACTATCGTCGCTTAGGCACCTTTGACACCATCAGCTCAGCCACCATCACATCC
>JALQZL010000157.1 GCA_023258355.1 Wenzhouxiangellaceae bacterium
TCGACTCCTAAAATAGACGTGTTGGCAAAGAAAAAAGTCCTACATAGCTGGCTGAGCATAACACTCAGCCAGCTTTCATCAACTCCCACCAACTGTCCTCGCCTCCAATTCAATTCGGAAGACATCCCAGTTTATAAGGTGAGGACAGGGCAAAGCGGCCCGAGACAACCCAAAGACCAGTATCGTGACTTCGGGGCTTACTGTGCATAACATTTTGACTTCATACGCACGGTAGTCAGCCACGAGGCAGCCTCAGTCATGAGAACCAATATTGATGTCGATGACGATTTGATGGAGCAAGCGATGAAAGTGGCCGACACGAAAACATAAAAGAAACGGTCGAGATGGGCCTAAAAACATTTAAAGATCAGTTTCAATAGCCCAAACTGCACTCCGTCTTGCCCAGGCCCTCAAATATAATTGTTGTTTTGAGTTGACAAAGATGTTAAAAAAATCCCAGAGATAGCCGGGCACAATAGGATGTTAGCTATGTTTTCTCGCTTTGCATTGGGGACTTCGATGTTACTAATTCCCGTCATTTTGCTGGCGGGCCCGGCACCTACCGTCTTTGAAAACTCTTTTGAGAAAGGTGTGATTGAGCGGATCACGCTGACCAGTGCCCAGGAATACTATCAACAGGCCTGCGAGAATCCCTCTGTTCAGTTCGTTATTCCAGTAGAAATTAATGAGGACCACTGGTCTGACTTTATTGTCCATTACTGGTGTGATCAGATTGGGGACATGCGAGGCACAGAGATTACCACGCCAACTCAGGATGCACTGGTGGCTTTTCTCAGCGACCCAGGTGGGAACTACAGCATCAATAATGAGGCTGTATTCGGCACTCGATACCCCAAACTTGGGGGCGCAAGTCGCCAGTATGTGCGTGGCGATATCAATGGCGATGGTAGAGATGATTTTGCTTTCGCCATGAACTGGGAGGATGGTCGACTGGCGGACAATGTTGCCACCAATGCGACTGAACCCTCTGTTTTGATGTCGGCCGGTAGCTCTTCGTATGATGTGGTTCGCCTAGGTACCCCCTTGTGGGGCCATGCTGTGGGCTTATTCACCAATCCAGACCAAACCGTCGATGTGCTCTTTGCTGGATTCACGGCACCTGGTGCGCTGGCCTTCAAATACCAAAATGGCTCTTTTGTTGATGTGACCAATAACTATCCGAATGATGCCGGACAGTGGGCGATTGCCTTTTCGTCAATAGACGACGGGGCAAACACGGGTTATGTGATCGGCGGATACAACGAAACAGATACTGTGGGCCTAAGGCTTCACCACAAGACTCAAAGTGACTGGAATCCAGTCGGTGTCTATTCTTATCCTGTGTACCGAACGATTCAATGGATTTCATGGCAAGGCACGCTTGCGACCAATGTAAAGACTTTTCTTTTCAATGACGAGGAACTGGTGGGCGCCGCATTCAACAAGTACTGCATCATGGAATCCTTATATGATGGTGCGCCACCCATCATCGTAGCCAAGCTCTCAGGTACACGCTATGAGGGTGGCACGCTTGATCCGACAATTATCTACAATGAGAACGACTTTGCGGTCGTCAATTTGCTTCAGTTTTTTGAGTTTTCGCCCAGCGGTCTAACCCTCATTCAGACGCCGATGCAACAAGAAGAAATCAGGGTCAATTACAATTTTTTTGATTGCGATGATGTCAATGGTGATGGCTATTCCGACATCGTTGCTTGGGTGATATCTCAACCAGTACTCGGGATTGATCGCGGTGGCAAGCCAATGGTTTACCTTAATGACGGGACCGGAAACCTCATTCACAAGAACATTGATGATCTACCTGGCCTAGAGCCCCTTGCAGGCTGGGGTTTGGATGGCTTTTTTTGGGACACCGATAAAGACAACGTGGCGGACATGCTCATAAAAGGCACCACCACTCATATTAATAATGGCAACATCGAGATTTTTAAGCTTCCCGAAAGACTGAGGCTTCCCTGAGGTTTCCGTGCAATCACAGGGAAGTAGATTTGGATAGGTTCTCGAGGTGTCGCCACGTTTTTACTCATGGGTCGCAGCGCACCAGCCCCCTGAGCCCCGAATAGAGACTGCAGCATATGTAAGTAAGCCCTCCATATGGGTCACGGTTTGCTTATCCCAGTGGGCGATATCGCCATTGAAGCTGGCCCGTCCTGCTTATTTATCGCGGTGACTAAAACCACTTACTCACAGCAAAGTCTATGGCGCCCGTGGCTTCAACCAAGATCTGAGCACATGGTGCGTCTCTCAGTTTCGAGACGCGACCGAGACCGCCATGGGGAACATGCCCATAAGGGTGGTGATTGTTCACCCAAGCTCGGGAAACCGGTGGGTGTGCGCTGAGCACCTAATGATTCAGTGCTCAGGATAAATACCATGCGCGAGGACGACTCAAGGTCTAGTGGCAGTAACGCTCCGCCATTTTTCTCGCTTCGTCGGCGATGACTGCCCGCAATGCTTTAGGGCCAATCACTTCAATACCATCCCCGAACCCCAGTAGCCACCACCTCAGTTGCTGACTATCTTTGACCGTGGCCCTGATCTCAATCCGCCCATCGCCAAGCGTTTTAGACTGTTGGGTGTCATTGATCGGTGTCTCTAACAAATGCTGGCCCACATACCCATCAAAGTGCAGCACCAAATCCAAAGCCTCGCCTTTGAGATACGAAAAATGCCCCTCATCAATGTAGTCAGCCAGATTAAAGTTTTCTCGAATCACCGCATCACGCCCGGTGGCCTCTGCCTTTAAGATGCGATGAATAGCGAGATGCCGAATATCTTGATAGGTCTTTAAAGTGGCCAACAAATACATCACCCCATCCCTCACCACTAGCCCATGCGGATGAACTGGCATGGATTTTGGGGCCTCATCAGCGCGCCCTTGATAAGTCACGTACAGCTCATCTCGATGCCACAACCCCTCACAAATCACCCGAAACACCCCTTCGTCAATCACAGGCGGTGAAAGCTCCATGGCTCTGGGTAAGATTCTGACGCTTCGATACCAGCGTTTGGCATCAAACTCATCCTCCGACTCTTTTAAAAGGGCACGGGCCTTGGCAAAGATCGGCGTAAGCGATTGG
>JALQZL010000158.1 GCA_023258355.1 Wenzhouxiangellaceae bacterium
ACAAGGCGAGGTGACGCACATGGGTATAAGGCTCAAAAAAAGCGTAGTAAATAATGTCCGCCTCTGGCTCATGCTCAATCACCAAGGACTGCCCATCAAATGATGTGGGCACCCTAAACCAGTGCACCTGATCAGTGGATGCGACGGCCTGATAACCCTCAAAAGCTTGAGCAAAAGACGTTTGACCGGCGTTCTCAATCACCATTCGGCACGAGACGTTGGCAGCGTCGCACAGTTGGAAATAAAACCACTGAAAATGGCGATCACCCGCATCTGGCCGAATTCGAAGACGAATATTGTCGGGGCTCTCGATATCAACAACCTCAATATTGCCGCTGTCAAACGCGCTGTAAATGCTCAGTGTCATGAGGAGCTCCTTGAGAGTATGTGGGTGTGTTCTAGCAATCGGTCAATCATGTTATCCAACAATACCCGCTCTTGGTCAGACAATACAGCAATTAATGCTTGCTCATAGTCCAACGCTGCTGGTGCGATGGCCTCATACACCGCCCGCCCTTGACGCGTCAGCCACAGGGTTCTCGAGCGCCCATCGGCTTGGTCTTGTTGACGCTTCAACTGGCCCGCTTGGATCAATCGCTTGACAGCCCTTGAGATGGCCACTTTATCCATGGCCGACCGCTCTGCCACTTCGGTTGCACTCAAACCATCAAAACGACCCAGAATCGCCAATATCCGCCACTCAGTGACAGATAGTCCATAGGGCTCAGAATAGGTCTTGGCAATCCCCTGGCTAACCTGATTGGAGAGCACAGAGAGTCGATAAGGCAAAAAGTTATCCAGTCTTAGTGTCATTTTTGGGGCCACTTGTATTTAGTTTCATATGTAACTATTATCGGGGTAACTAGCCAGTGGCCAGCCAGTAGATTGTAGCCAACCCCATGTGGCTGAACGCAACAATCCAACACGGCCCTGCCCTTGATCCACAAATGTACCCCTTTTATGGAAAGGAGCTTGTCATGAGTGAACATCCAAACCCCTTGGGCGTTGAGTGCTTTGAGTTCATCGAGTTTGCGGCACCAGATGCCAAACCATTGCATCAATTATTTCAACAATTGGGATTTGTGGCTGTCGCCAAACATCCAAAAAAGCCACTCACACTCTACAGGCAAGGCCAAATCAACTTTGTGATCAACGAGACCCCCGATGCTCATGCCATGGCTTTTGCCGAGCAGCATGGGCCAAGTTGCACCGGATTTGCAATTCGAGTCAATGACGCCGACAAAGCCCACGCGCATGCCCTGTCTCAGGGCGCTGAGGATTTTCATCAGGCCACAAACTCACCTTTGGTCTTGTGCTTCCCCACACTGAAAGGCATTGGTGGGTCGGCGCTCTACCTTACCCGCGGTATTGAAGAGCTGGAGTCACAGCTTGAGTGGATCGATGGGGTTGAGCGCCAGCCCAAGGGGTTCGGTCTTGATTTCGTCGATCACCTCACACACAACGTGCACAACGGCAACATGCAGCCTTGGGCAGATTTTTACGCCAAGATCTTTGGCTTTTATGAAGTGAAATACTTTGATATTAAAGGTCAACAAACAGGTCTGCGTTCCAAAGCAATGACTTCCCCCGGGAATAAAATCTCGATTCCTATTAATGAATCAGAGGACTCAAAAAGCCAAATCAATGAGTACATAGATCAATACAACGGTGAAGGGGTTCAGCACATTGCGCTATATACCGATGCCATTTTTGATGCTGTCGAAAAATTACGAGAAAATGCGGTGCAATTCTTGGATACGCCCGATACCTACTTCGACATGATTGATGAACGTATCCCAGATCATGGAGAAGATGTAGAACGCATGCGGGCGAATAAAATCCTGATTGACGCCGATCATCATCAGCCCGATAAAAAGTTATTGCAGATTTTTACGCAGACCAATATCGGCCCCATCTTTTTTGAAATCATTCAACGCAAGGGCAATGATGGGTTTGGCGAGGGTAATTTCCAAGCCCTGTTCGAAGCCATTGAACGTGACCAACAAGAGCGAGGTGTACTCTAATGAAGCACTGGATTCATCACCCAAAAATAGAAGGCAACGCCTCCAGACAAGCGCACTGTGATTTGCCCGAGGGTACCTACGAGCGTGAACTAGGGAAAGAAGGTTTCTTCGGCCCGGCCACACACATGTACCACCAAAACCCGCCCACAGGCTGGACCAACTTCGAAGGCCCACTCAAACCGCGAGCATTTGACACCACCCGCTTGGATGGTGGCGTGACCTCACCTTGGGAAGCCGCTGGTCTGCTTCATAACGCCCACACACGCATTCGTATGTGGAAAAGCGCTGGAACGATGAATCACCTCGCCCGAAACTCAGATGGGGACGAATTGCTATTTATTCACGAAGGGGCTGGTGATTTATTCTGTGATTATGGTCACTTGGCTTTTCGCGACGGTGACTACATTGTTCTTCCCCGAGGTACCATGTGGCGAATCACATCTGACTCACCGGTCAGTGTGTTGATGGTTGAGGCGACGAATGGCAGCTACCAGATGCCGGACAAAGGGATGCTTGGACCACATGCCATTTTTGACCCTGGCATGCTGGATACTCCCTCAATCAATGAGGCTTTTCTCGATCAACAAGGAAAACAGCCTTGGGATGTGATTGTGAAACGACGCAATGCGCTCTCCACAATCAGCTACCCATTCAATCCGCTTGATGCGGTGGGCTGGAAAGGTGATTTGGCGCCGGTACGCATTAACTGGCGGGATATTCGCCCATTAATGTCCCACCGTTTCCACCTGCCACCCTCAGCGCATACCACCTTTGTGGCAAACCGATTTGTGATTTGTACTTTTGTCCCTCGTCCATTTGAAACAGATCCTGATGCGCTTAAAGTGCCTTTCTTCCATAACAACGATGATTTCGATGAGCTGCTTTTTTATCATGCAGGTAATTTCTTCTCCCGAGATAACATTCATCCAGGCATGATGACCTTGCATCCATGTGGCTTCACCCATGGCCCCCATCCGAAGGCCCTAACGCATGCCTTCAAACCAAAAACAGAGGCCACTGAAGAAGTGGCTGTAATGGTCGACACTCGCGATGC
>JALQZL010000159.1 GCA_023258355.1 Wenzhouxiangellaceae bacterium
ACGTCTTCACATGCGACGCACCAGCGGGTGCTGGATAGTGCTTGCCCTTTTGTATTTTAGAGTTCTTTGGTAAACGGAATTCAGCCATGATCAGTTACTGTCCTCTAGATCAGTAGGTGCGTGCCTTGGCTGGCACGACTTCAACATCATCACTCAGGGTATACATGTGCACAGGGCGATAATCGATGTTGGTGGCGCCCTTTTCATCGGCCCAGATCAACGTGTGCTTCATCCAATTATCATCATCACGTTCTGGGAAATCTTCGTGGGCATGCGCACCTCGACTCTCCTTCCTATTCTCCGCCGACACCATCGTGGTGACCGCATTCCCCAAAAGATTCCTTAGTTCCAGCGTCTCCACTAAATCTGAGTTCCAGACCATCGACCGATCCACCACCTGCACATCATCAAACGCAGCATTCACCTTTTGAATGCTGACAACGCCCTCACTAAGGGTCTTAGAGGTTCGGAAAACGGCCGCGTCTCGTTGCATAACTTGCTGCATTTCATCCCGAATCTCAGCAGTACCTGTGCTACCGGAAGCATGACGAATGCGGTCAAAATCACCCACAATCGCATCGAGTTTTTCCGGTGACAGCGTTCTGTGATTTTGTCCGGGCTTAATGGTTTCACCGCAACGCTTCGCCACAGCTCGGCCGAAGACAATGAGATCAAGCAAAGAGTTGGATCCTAAGCGATTTGCGCCATGAACAGAGACGCAAGCAGCCTCACCAATGGCGTAGAGCCCAGGCACCACCGCATCAGGATCACCATCACGCAGAGTCACCACTTCACCGTGGTAATTGGTGGGGATGCCACCCATGTTGTAGTGCACTGTTGGCAGGACAGGAATGGGTTCTTTTGTGACATCAGCACCGGCAAAAATTCGAGCGGTTTCAGCAATCCCTGGCAAACGTTCATGGATCACATCGCCACCCAGATGCTGCAGGTTCAGGTGAATGTGGTCGCCTTTGGCACCAACGCCTCGACCCTCGCGAATCTCGATGGTCATTGATCGAGACACCACGTCCCGAGAGGCCAAGTCCTTGGCGTTGGGCGCATAGCGCTCCATGAATCGTTCACCTTCAGAGTTCGTCAGATAACCCCCCTCGCCTCGGACACCCTCAGTAATCAGACAGCCAGCGCCGTAAACGCCGGTTGGGTGAAACTGCACAAACTCCATATCTTGTAGTGGCAAGCCTGCACGAAGTACCATGCCGTTTCCATCACCAGTACATGTGTGCGCTGAGGTGCAAGAGAAGTAAGCTCGCCCATAACCACCGGTCGCCAAAATCACAGCATGCGCCCTGAACTCGTGCAGAGTGCCTGTGGCTAAGTCCCAAGCAACCACGCCACAACATGTGCCATCATCATCCATGATGAGGTCAAGGGCAAAGTACTCGATAAAAAACTGAGCTTGGTGTTTCAGGGACTGCTGGTAGAGCGTGTGGAGAATCGCATGCCCAGTTCTGTCTGCTGCCGCACAGGTTCGTTGTGCTGTTCCCTCTCCAAACCGTGTGGTCATGCCACCAAAGGGCCGCTGATAGATTTTGCCCTCCTCCGTGCGAGAAAAAGGCACCCCATAGTGCTCCAGCTCAATCACAGAGGGAATCGCTTCTCGACACATGTACTCGATAGCATCTTGGTCTCCCAACCAATCTGATCCTTTGATCGTGTCGTACATGTGCCAGCGCCAGTCATCCTCGCCCATATTGCCGAGTGCGGCACTCATGCCACCCTGCGCGGCCACAGTATGAGAACGTGTTGGAAATACCTTACTAATGCACGCCGTGGTGAGCCCTGTCGCGGCCAAACCCATTGTTGCCCTCAAACCAGCACCACCTGCCCCGATGACTAGGACGTCATATTCGTGCTTGGTGATTGAATACGACTGACTCATTTAGACTCCTGTGACTACGCGAAACATTGAAAAAATCACCACAACTGCGGCAATCAACGCCACGAGCTTGATGACCACCAAAGAACAAACCTCAAGGCCTCGATGGTGGACATAGTCCTCAATCACCACTTGCAAACCAAGCACTGCATGATAAAGACCAGTGACAACAAAAAGCGTAGTAAGTGCAGCATTGAGCGGTCGAGACAACCACTGAGAGGCGGCGGCAAAATCAGCCGCTGTTAACACCGTCAGTGCATAAACAGACCAAACGGTGAGAAACACCAGCAAAATCGCACTCAATCGTTGCGCCCACCAATGACCAACACCATCACCCGCCGAACCATGATTTAAAGCGTTTGCCAGTGGATTACGAAATTTCATCGCCATACCCCCCAACCAATTCCTGTCAACACAACCGCCAGCACCACCACCGTCCAACCTGAAGCATAGGCACCACGCAAATCAAGGAGGTAACCAGCGTCCCATAGCAAGTGACGGATGCCATTTAAAAAGTGGTAAAACAAACAAAAACTCCAAGCCACCCAAGCGGCCATGGCCCAAGGCTGACGATAGATCTCTAGCAAAGCCCCATAGGCTTCCTCGCCAGAACCAAGCGCAATAAACCATGCAATGAGCGGGATGAGGCCAACACTCAAAGCCACACCAGTGATTCGGTGGCTAATCGACAATACTGAAGTCAACTGGGGTCTGTAAATTTGGAGATGTGGAGAGAGTGGTCGTTCTTGAGTCGACATATCCGATTGCGTCCCGTTTTGAGTTTTTACGTGCCTGCGCTTCCAAGAATGCCTGAAAACAGCCTGGCTACCAATACCTGCTGACGATCATTTAAAAGTCAATGCACCGACCATTCTTCTCCCAGTCACCATAGCGCGTTGGCTCAAGGCCCTCTTTGCGTCCACCAAATTCCTTGACGGATTCAGTCACCTTGGGCGCCTCAGACAGTGGTTTGGAGGCCGCTTTGTGAGAAGACTTTGTCGTATCATGTGCACTCATGGGTTAATTATAAAAGGTTTGCTGTGAGCGTGGGCTATGAATGCCCCTCTTTGTTCCGACGCTGACTCACTTATCACGCTATGTCACAACACGCACTGACGCATCTCGCCGCCTTGACTGTTCAAGGCCGTGATGCGCTCGCTTTCTGCCAGTCCCAGCTC
>JALQZL010000015.1:0-266 GCA_023258355.1 Wenzhouxiangellaceae bacterium
GCACTGGCTTGACCACCCACAACCAAAACTGCTTCACCACGCAACTGATTGGGATCATCACTGACCCACTTATGAAGATCTCCCACAGTTGAGCGACGAATGGTTTCGTGGTGCTTCGTCATCTCTCGCGCCAAGGTCACGGGCCGATCGGCACCCAGCGTTTCAGACATATCAAGCAAAACCTTCTCTAGGTCACGCGCTGGCACATAAATGATGATTGTCGACGACAAGGAGGCCAAGGCCAGTAAGCGCGTTTGTCTGGCCAC
>JALQZL010000015.1:276-18499 GCA_023258355.1 Wenzhouxiangellaceae bacterium
ACTGATTTGGCTGGCAAAAATCCTTCAAAGTGAAATCGGTCACTGGGCAATCCAGCCACGGATAGCGCCGCTATTGCTGCCGACGGCCCCGGCACTGGACTGACCCGAATACCGAATTGATGTGCTTGTTGAACCAAACGAAACCCTGGATCTGAGATCAGTGGCGTGCCCGCATCACTGACCAAAGCGACACTGCTTCCGGACTGGAGTGCCTGAATTAAATCCGCCACGGCTTTGGCTTCATTATGCTCATGGAGACTGACCCAACGTTGGTGCGCCTGACGAGTGACCAAGCGCTGGGTGATGCGGGTATCTTCAGCCGCCACGATATCAGCAGTCTCAAGGGTATGCTTGGCTCTGGGACTTAAGTCATCCAAATGACCCAGCGGCGTGGCAACCACCCACAGTGTATTCGGCGAGGACTGAGGTTGTTGGGTTTTCACATCCATAGTCTGCATTGTAATACGACGATGAAATCAGTAGTTTGAATGGTTTATCATCTAAGCCATGACCAACCCCTCTCACCACACTTTCATACGGCCGGCTCTCGGTCTATTTGGCTTGGTCTTGACAATGCACCTACTCGTTGCCTGCGCACCCACCGCACCGGTGGTTCGTGACGCTGCCACATTACGCTCTGGAAGCTTGAGTCCTTTCGGCCCTGTTATAGAAGAAAGGCTTGCCAACACCGCCAGCGAGCGGGCTGATACGTCTGTGGAAAGAATCAATGCACTGCTTCGTGCTGGACAATTGGAGGTAAGCCAGGTGCTTTCAGCACTTGCACCGTACTCCATTAACGAAGTCAGATGGCAAGCACAAAACCACCGAAATAGACCTCAGCTCACCGCTTGGCTCGAGTTAGCTGTTGTTGTGAAAACCCACTCGATTAACCCGACAACCAGTACGGAGGCACTGACCCGCTGGGGACAACGACATCGTCATCAAATGGATACTGCGCCCGCCAAGGCTCAGGCTGAATTATGGCTTGATCAGTGGCGGGCTCAAAATCATGGTCCTAGGACTGTCGGCGTGATTTTGCCTCAGAACTCTGCTTTTGCAAGACCAGGTGAGGCGATTCAAGATGGCATGATGGATGCTTGGCTAGCCATTGCGCCGAGCCAGCGTCCCAAGCTCGTCTTCTACTACGTCGATGATGGCCAAACAGCTGAGCTATTTGACGTAATTGATCAAGCCGTGAAAGATAATATCGATTGGCTAGTTGGGCCGTTGGCCCGTACGGATGTTGAAGACATTCTGCGAGCCCGTGGCGCTCAGTGGCCACTGCCCACACTGCTTTTGAACACGCCGACCAATCCGCAGTACCTCAGACGATTAGGTGAAAACCGCTTGGCTTTTGCACTCAGTCCTGAGGTGGATGCCAAGCAAGCGGCTTACCAAGCCGATAGACTGGGTCTTGATCGGGCGTTGGTACTGGCACAAGATACGCCTTGGGGCCAACGCATGGCTGACGCCTTTATCACAGCTTATCGAAGCACTGGGCGCCGAGTCGTCGATCAAGCCTGGTATGACCCGCTGCGCGTAGATCACTCGGCACTACTGCAGTCAGTACTCGGCCTGAATGCTTCTCAAGCGCGGATTGATGAGATCTCAAGATTGATAGGTGAGGAAGTAGCGTCTGAGCCACAGCGACGAACAGACATCGAGTTTATCTTCCTTGCATCACGGGCTGAGGATGCCAGGCAGATCAGGCCTCAGCTACAGTTTTTTCGTGCTGAAGATCTGCCTGTCCTTTCAACAAGTCACGCCATTGATGGTGCTGTTGATGCAAGGCGAGATGTCGACCTAGAGGGCCTTTACCTGCCCATGCCACCTTGGTTTATCACGGGATCATCTGCTGATCGGACACGCCAGTTGGCACAAAACCGCTATCCAGAAATCATGAATGAGGCCTCGCTGTCACACTTATACGCTATGGGTCACGATATCACTCAAATCATTAGGTGGCTTGAGCCTTTGCGTGATGACTCATTGCTGACACTGCATGGCATGACGGGTCATTTGAGTGTTGATACCTCGGGCCTGATCCAACGCGACTTGATGCCAGTTATGATTCGCAATGGACGAACCCTAATCCAAGATGAAAACCAAGCTATGAGGGTACGATGATGACTCATTTTTTCTGTCGACTCAGGCATCTTGCTCACCGCTCTCTCATTGTGGCCATTTTGCTATCCACGCTAAATGCGTGTGCTGTGGTTGCGCTGGGGGCAATCGTTGTCACTGGCTCAGCAGTGCATGACCGCCGGTCGATCGACACCGTGGTGGATGATCAACTTCTAAACGTTGCCGTTCGTGATGCACTCTATGGAACAGATGCTTTTGGCAATGAAAGTCGCATCAAAATTAGCATCTACAATGGTTGGGTGCTCTTAGCAGGCGAAGCTGTTAGCCAAGAAAAAGTTGATGAGGCCACCGCTTTAGTCAGTAACGTAGAAGGCGTGCAAAAACTATTTAACGAACTGGCCCCAGTCGAGCCTGTCAGCTTTAGGCAGGGCAGTCGCGACCGCGTGCTGACGGTACAAGCCAAAGCGGCAGTATCCAACATTAAAGACTTACCGCAATTTGATGCCTCCCGCGTCAAAATCACAACAGCCCGACAAATGATCTATTTACAGGGTTTGGTAACAGAGGAAGAATCAGCCAAAGTCGTCGAGCGTGTCAGAGCTGTCCGTGGTGCTGAGCAGGTGGTGGTTTTGTTTGAACTGATAGACCCTCCCAAGGCTATCCCATCTGAAGACCCACCGACCACCAGAAATTGATCAAGAACAAGACCAAGCACGTAAAGAGCGCAGCCAGTAAATCATCGACCATGATGCCCAAGCCACCCTCAAGGTTTTGATCAAACCAACGAATTGGCCACGGCTTCAACACATCAAACAAACGAAACAAACAAAATCCAAGAAACCATCCCGACAGGCTTGGTGCGAGCACAAGAAGCACAGCCCACATCCCAACGAACTCATCCCAGACAATGGCTGGATGGTCATGCACACCCAAGGCATCAGCTGCTTTTTGGCATAGCCACACCCCCATGAAGACACTGACAAAAACAACCAAGAGCTGACTTATCCAAGGCAACAAACTCACCGGATACCACAACAGGCACGCCATCACCGTGCCTGCAGTCCCGGGTGCTTTTGGACTCAACCCACTTCCAAAACCGAGTGCTAAAAACCCAGTCGGCGAACCAAAGGCCAGGTTGCGTAATTGGACGTTGGTCGGTGAGGTGGCGCTCATTGGCTGATCGCAAAATGGTCCCAACCCTCGCGGGTCTGCGAAAAGAGATGGCCATCGGCTTGTCGTAGCTCAATGTCCCCTGTATCGGTCACTTGACCAATGCATGTCAGTGTCATGCCGTGTATCTTACACTCACTTTTCAGCTCATCCCAAAGGGGCTCAGGCACGGTCATCAGAAGCTCATAGTCGCTACCGCCACTTAGTTGAAGCGGCCACCTTTGTGCGTGCTCAGGAAAGCACCGCATCAACGCCTCTGAGGTAGGCAGGTGGGCAAGTTCAATTAGCGCCCCCAGAGGCTTTCTTTGTTGATCCCCACACATATCATGGGCCAATAGATGCCTAAGATCAGCCAGCAGACCATCTGAGATATCGATCACGCTATGCACTCTTGACCGAAGAGAGGCAGCGTGCTCATGTTGTGGCGTTGGATGCCTTAGCCGCCTCTCCAATGCATCATCTGACACCCGCAAGGCGCCTGCAGCATCACCAAGCGTGCCACTGACAACCAACAAGTCACCCACACAACTCCCACCTCGTGTCAGTGCCTGTCCCCTCGGCACCTCACCGATTAATTGGACGGTAATACTCAAGGGGCCAGATGAAAAATTACCTCCGACAAGCACAGGGCCATGCCGATGACTTAAAAATCCATCTAAGAAGCCATTCAACCAAGCGGGGCTTGTGTAGTCACTCTCTTTGGGAAGGGTTAGCGACAGCAAGGCCCACTTGGGTGTTGCTCCCATGGCCGCGAGGTCAGAGAGGTTCACTGCCATCGCCAAATAGCCCACTTCGTGGGCCAACCAATCTTGTCTGAAGTGCTGGCCAATGACCAGTGTATCTGTTGTGACAACCAGCTCACTACCTGGGCTTGTTTGAAGAACACAGCCATCGTCACCAATACCGACAATCACTGATGGCTCATCGCAAGCCCGCTTTGCAATTAAGTCAATGAGTTCGAATTCAGTGCTCATGTATGAGCAATTTCAGTCGCTCTTAGCTGGTTGGCCAAACGGTCCATCACACCATTGATAAATGTGTGCGCTTTCTCAGAACCAAACCGATGACTCAGCTCAATGGATTCATCAATAATGACGCGATAGGGAATTTCAGGATGGTTCAGTAACTCATTGACTCCCAACCTCAAGACAGCACGTTCCATTTGATCAAGGCTGGCATCGACACGCTCGAGTGTCGGGGCAATGAGCTCATCAATCGCAGGCTGATTGGCAACCACCTCTTGAACCAGTGTTTTGAAGTAATCTGTATCCACACCATCAAAGCTCTGCTCTTCTATGAACTGTGAAATGATTGCCCCGGGCGTATCGTGATTGAGTTGCCACTGATACAAGGCCTGCAGCGCGCGACGGCGCGCGCGACGACGAGGCTCAAAGGGGTTCTCAGAACTCATCTGGGCCTGACCACACGGGTTGGGTTTGACTTAAGGTAATCATCTCAAACACTGCCTCAGCCACCTCTCTGCCCTTGTCTTTGCGCGCAGGGTCAGCACGTTCAAACGCCTGCTCCGCGTTCTCCGTAGTGAGCACGCCGAATCCGACGGGCACCCCAGTCTCCAGTGCCACCTGCCCTAGGCCGCGAGCACATTCGGCACTGATAAAGTCAAAATGCGAGGTCTCACCTCGGATCACCGCACCCAGTGCAATGATGCCTTGATGGCGACCAGCCAAAGCCAACTGATGACACACCAACGGAAGCTCCCAAGCACCAGGGACATGAATCGTATCGATTTGATCCACTTCCATACCTAAATCAATCAGGGCCTGCTCAGCACCCTGGCGCAACCACTCGGTGACCTGAGCATTAAATTTAGCGACCACAATAGCGATACGCTCTGGCATGTTTGGGCTAAATTGTGATGCGCTCATGTCGACTCAACCGGCCCTTGCGGAACAATGTAGTCCGTGATTTCCAAACCAAAGCCATCCAGAGCGGTAAACCGCTTTGGCGCACCATAGACAGCCATACGGCGGATCCCAAGACTGGCAATAATCTGTGCAGCGATGCCATAGCTCCTCAGCTCATGGCTGGGATCATCCACATGTTTTGGTGGCTGGTCATCTGATCTTGTTTGCATCAATGTGCTCATTCGTGTGTCGTCGTCCTCATCATAGCCCAGAATCAACGCAAGGCCTCTGCCCTGACGATTAATGTCGGCTAACACAGGATCCAGAGGCATCCCAAAGGCAGGGTCTTGAGCTCGCATGACATCCCCTAGCAACTCTGGCACATGCACTCTTACTGGGAAGGGTTGGTCTGCCTCAATATCGCCACGAAGTAGCGCCCAGTGGAGTTTATGATGAATACGGTCTTTAAACACTCTGAGCTCAAAGACGCCATGAGCTGTTTCCAATTGTTGTTCATGTATGCATACAACATTAGCCTCATGCGCCAAACGATAGCGAATGAGATCGGCCACGCTGCCCATTTTGAGTCCATGGTCTTTCGCGAATTGCTCAAGCTCAGGACGGCGCGCCATGGTGCCATCTTCATTCAAGATCTCTACCAGAACACCTGCTGGCTCGAGATCGGCCAATAACGCCAGGTCCATGCTGGCTTCGGTATGACCAGCTCTGGCCAACACGCCGCCAGGCTGGGCCATCAAGGGGAATACGTGGCCGGGGTGATTTAAGTCATCTGCACCAGCATTGGGCGCGACTGCCGTTCGAATGGTATGCGCCCGATCGTAGGCAGAGATGCCGGTAGTGACACCCTCTTTGGCTTCAATAGAGACTGTGAAATTTGTTTGATGCTGACGGTCAGTGTCCCTCACCATCAATGCCAAACCAAGTTGTTTGCATCGTTCTTTTGTGAGCGAAAGGCAAATCAGTCCGCGACCGTAGCGAGCCATAAAGTTGATGTCTTCTGGCTTCACCAAACTCGCTGCCATAATCAGATCACCTTCATTCTCGCGGTCCTCATCATCCAGCATCACCACCATTTTGCCGGCCCGAATATCCTCAAGAATGGATTCAATCGAGTCAAAAATCATAAGTTTTTATTGTCCTTCAATCCTGCCACACTTAGACGATCTAAATACCGCGCTAACAGGTCAATTTCAAAGTTAACACCCTCACCAACGCTGAGGCCACCCAAGGTGGTGACGTCCCAGGTGTGTGGAATTATGTTGATCCAAAAAGTGGTCTCCTCATCACGGTCAATGATGTCATTCACCGTCAAACTGACCCCATCAAGCGTGACCGACCCTTTGGGTGCGACAAAACGGCCCAGACCCTTTGGTGCCTGAATATCGAGACGGTGGTTGCCCGCATCTAAAGGTTTGATGCCAGCAATGATGGCAATGCCATCCACATGGCCAGTCACGTAGTGACCACCCAACGGGTCGCCGGCTTTGAGGGCGGTCTCTAAGTTCACCCAGTCACCCACCTTGCGTTGGCCATGGGTGGTCTTATCGAGACTTTCTTGGGAAAGATCCGCACTAAAGCCATCGGCATCAATCTCCAAAGCTGTCAAACAGCAACCGGCAACCGCCACACTGGCGCCCTCACGCCATGTCTCCGGCGCCAAATCGGGACATTGGATCCGAAACCGAGCGCCTTCGCCTTGACCTTCGATGGCGGTAATTTGACCCATGCCCTCAATCAGTCCTGTAAACATCGAATCCCTCTATTGGCCAGATGGCTTTTTTGCATGCCGTGCTCTCAGGCGCATGCGTAGATCGTTATCAAACGCGTCGGTGGCTATCCGATCAAATGTCAGCGCCTCAGCCAAAGTATGAAGCGTCGGTAGATCTGCCATCGATTTCCCCGCCCCCAAGAAAGCGGCTGCTTGATACAGCAGGACTTCATCCACATGCCCGCCACCTAACCAAGCACCACTGAGCGTGGGCCCAGCTTCAATGTGGACTTCATTCAGTTCATGCTGACTAAACAATTCAATAACTTCATTAATATCCAAGCCGCCTGCCTCGTCGGTGGCCAGTTGGTGCCACTCAAGGTGAGCCACCTCACTCACCCACTCAGGCGCCGATACGGCACTCAGTACCCACACCGTGCCCTCACTTTCAAGTATTTTCGCATGCCGTGGGATTCGACCTTGCGAATCCATGACAACTCTTATGGGCTGCTTTTGGTGAGTCGCCGCCTCGGGCAGACGTGCGTTTAATCTGGGATTATCTGATAGCACGGTGCCAATACCCGTGACGATGGCGCAAGCCCTCGCGCGCCACCAGTGCACATCTGCCCTTGAGGCCTCGGAGGTAATCCACTGAGACTCCCCATTAGGTGCTGTCGCTCGCCCATCTATACTGGCGGCCAATTTCAGCCTGATGTAGGGCCGCCCTGTTTGGTGACGATGCAAAAAGCCGATGTTTAGTTCGAAGGCTTGATGCTCACACGCACCGACCACCACCTCGATACCCGAGGCTTTCAGTCGCTCAATACCCTCGCCAGCTGTCCTTGGATCCGGATCGGCGATGGCAACGACCACGCGAGATACTTTGGCAGCAATCAGTGCTTCGGTACAGGGTGGTGTCCTGCCGTGGTGGTTGCACGGCTCGAGGGTGACATAAGCCACAGCACCCTCAGCTTGATTGCCCGCTTCTTTCAGCGCCATCACCTCGGCATGATCGCCACCAGCATACTCATGCCACCCACGCCCCACAATCTCTTTGCCACGCACAATCAAACATCCCACGCGAGGATTGGGGCGAGTGGAAAAAAGTCCACGCTCAGCTAGAGACAGTGCCTGTGACATGTAGGCCAGATCACTAGAGGCTTCCATTACTTGGCTTGTCCGGTTAATTCAGTGCCCTGTTCTGGGTCCTCTTCCATTTCTCTTAGGAGAGAAAATTGACGCGCGTCAAGGGTACCCGGTCGATCTCGCTCGAGTCGCTCTATTTCTTCTCTAAAAGCTTGGACATCCTCAAAGCGTCGGTACACCGATGCGAACCGAACATAAGCGACCTGATCTAACCGCGCCAATTCCTCGGCTACCCATCCCCCCAGTTCTTGACTTGATATCTCTGGCTCTTCCAGGGTTCTGATGCGTCGCACCAATTTGCGAAGCGAGCGCTCAATGGCTTGCGTCTCGACTGGTCGCTTCTCCAAAGCCTTTTGAATGCCATGTCTCAACTTATCTTCATCAAAGAGCTCTCGAGAACCATCGACTTTGATCACATTGGGCGCTTTGAGTGCAGGTGTCTCATAAGTATTGAAACGAGCACCGCACTCCCCGCATTCGCGTCGGCGTCTGATTTGAAAACCATCAGTGGCCAGACGACTGTCTACCACACGGGTATCGACATGATTACAGAATGGACACCACATCAGCTGAGCTACTTAGAAGGCGTATTGCTCATAGACAGGATATTGCCGACACAATGCAATAGCACCTTGTTTTACCTTTTCATGCACCTCAGCATTCCCCAAGTGATCGGTCAAATCACACATCAAATGGGCCAGTGTTTCACACTCACGCTCACCAAATCCCCGGGTGGTCACTGCGGGGGTGCCGATACGAAGTCCAGAGGTGACAAACGGTGATCGGGGTTCACCAGGGACGGTGTTTTTGTTGGCTGTGATATGCGCCTCACCCAGCGCCTCTTCCACCTCTTTCCCCGTTAAATCTTTATCGATCAGATCCACCAAAAATAGATGGTTATCCGTGCCACCAGACACCACCTTGTAACCCCGCTCGATGAAGACATTGGCCATGGCTTGGGCATTTTTGATCACACGCTTCTGATAGTCCTTGAACGCAGGCTCAAGCGCTTCTTTGAAAGCCACCGCCTTGGCTGCAATCACATGCATTAAAGGCCCGCCCTGACAGCCAGGAAACACCAGCGAGTTAAATTTCTTGGTGAT
Source organism: Wenzhouxiangellaceae bacterium (assembly GCA_023258355.1). Taxonomy (GTDB): domain Bacteria; phylum Pseudomonadota; class Gammaproteobacteria; order Xanthomonadales; family Wenzhouxiangellaceae; genus Wenzhouxiangella. Next base: position 9,375 of record JALQZL010000015.1, read on the forward strand.
GGCCTCATCCAATCCTTTTGACAGAATAATGCCTCCACGAGGTCCCCTCAGTGTCTTGTGCGTCGTGGATGTCACCACGTGCGCATGAGGCACCGGACTGGGGTAGACACCGGCTGCGACAAGCCCGGCAATGTGCGCCATATCGACTAAGAACCAAGCACCCACCTCATCGGCAATGGTCCGCATGCGTGCCCAATCGACGATACGAGAATATGCCGAAAATCCACCAATAATCAGCTTGGGTTTGTGTTCATGCGCCAATTGAGCCATCTGGTCATAATCAATTTCACCAGTGTCGTGATTCAGCCCATAATGCACTGCATTGAACAGCCGGCCAGAGAAGTTCACCTTAGCGCCGTGCGTCAAGTGCCCACCTTCGGAGAGATCCATGCCGAGGATAGTGTCTCCCGCCTCCAGAAGTGCCAAAAAAACGGCTTGATTGGCTTGGGACCCCGAGTGAGGCTGGACATTGGCATAATCCGCATCAAAGAGTGCTTTGAGTCGGTCTATGGCAAGATTTTCAGCCACATCCACATACTCGCATCCGCCATAGTAACGTCGTCCTGGGTAACCCTCGGCATATTTGTTGGTCAACACGGACCCTTGGACCGCCATTACTCGCGGACTGGCGTAGTTCTCGGAGGCAATCAGCTCAATGTGATCTTCTTGACGCTTTTGCTCTGAAACGATGGCACTTAAGAGCGCGTCATCAAAATCATCGAGGACATATTGCTTATCAAACATTGGTCTTTCATCCCAGTGATATCAACCCTATGCCTATGGTATCACCGACCCTGTCATCACCGCCTCATTCTGAGCGGTTGATAAGGCTCAAATCGCCACGGACATGAGGCAAAGCAAGGAGTTTGGCGTCCATGACTTTAAACCAAAGGGGCGGGAAATAGGCCAATAAATACATGCCAAAATAGCCACTGGGTAGCCTTGGGACATCTTCAAAGTCCCTCAGGGATTGATACCGTCTTTGAGGGTGGGCATGGTGATCAGAATGGCGCTCTAGGTGGAAAAGCAGCAGGTTTGAGCAAACATGGTTGCTGTTCCATGAATGATGAGGCTGGCAGCGCTCATATTGGCCCTGATCGTCCTTTTGGCGCAGTAACCCATAGTGCTCGATGTAATTGGCGCTGGTTAGCTGAAACCAAGCGAAGGCATTATGGATGATCAAGAAAATAAGTCCTGGCCAGCCCAGCGCGAGTACCAGCCCACCTTGAAGGACAAGGCTGATGGCATAGGACTGCAAGATCTCATTGCGCCAAGTGAATAATGCATGCCCTCGGCGGGCCAGCCGCGTTTTTTCAATCCGCCAAGCCCTAACGAAAGTGCCTGGAATTTCTCGAAGCGCAAACCTGTAAATCGATTCTCCCATGCGTGCGGATGCGGGATCTTCAGGTGTTGCGACGTGCTTGTGGTGCCCAAAATTATGCTCAATCGAGAAATGACCATACCAAGGGACAGCCAAAGCAAATCGAGCAAACCACTGATCAAGACGTGTGCGTTTGTGCCCCATCTCATGGGCAGTATTCACCGCAAAACCACCCGCCAGCCCTGCTGTCAGGGCAATAACCACCCACCCAAAAATACTGAGATTAGCGGTCACCACGAAGACAGCAGATCCTATCAGCGCAATATAGTGCAGAGGCACTGTCACCCAAGTCAAAAGACGATAGTAAAGATCATCTTCCAGTTCTGGGACGATTTCTTCAGGTGGGTTTGATGAGTCTTCTCCCAACCAATAATCTAATAAGGGCACACCCAGATAGCTGAGCACCAAGGGAATGAGTAAGGCAGCCTCATGGCCGATGATCAGGTACAGCCCAATGGCGTAAAGTGGGAATAAGGGGTAGAACACGGAAGCTAACCACCACAGCCGCTTCTTGTCTCGGAAGACCACTTGTTCACCTTGGCCATGCTTCACTGGGTATTCGCGAAATAAAAAATGATGCAAACTGCCAACCGCACGCATAATCATGCCCACACTCCTTTATCTAGACGCCTGGTGTGCATAAATTCCTTCACCGTCCGTTGATTCTAGCAACAACCTGAGGGGGTTGTGATGGTTTACAATCGGGTCATTGTGGATGGCGGGGTGTATTTGTGAGTCAGAAGAAGGGGATTTCAGGGCAATGACTATGCCAATTCAGCGCAAAGAAGAGCCCGAACGTTACTGGCATGCGGTTTTTTGTAAGCCGCTTCAGGATGCTAGAGCCGAACAAAACCTTCTAAATCAAGGGTTTGAAGTCTTTCGGCCCAAAACCAAAAATCGCAAAAAAACAGGAGACCGTCGGCGTATCAGCATCGAATCGCTGTTTCCGCGCTACCTTTTCGTCAGGCTCGGTCGAACGGGTGAAGACTGGTCACCCATCAGATCGACGTTTGGGGCGATCGGCTTAGTTAAGGTGGGCCAAGATGTCCCAATCGTCCCAGACCCTGTCATTGAATCATTGAGATTGCGCTGTGTTGAGTCGGACATTATCGATCTGACAGGCGCCATTGATTACCGAGAAGATGATCCCATCGAAATTATCGATGGGCCCTGCGCTGGTTACCGTGCGCTGTTCAAAGCGCGCACCAAAGAAGAACGCGTGGTTGTACTTCTCAAATTACTCTCTCATGAACGAAAAATCGAAGTGCCCGAAGAATATATCCGTAAAGTTTAGTCACAAGGACAAATTGGATCATGGCTCAGCTCGAACACTCTCCATTCAAGGCCTATGACATTCGTGGTCAGGTACCTAGCCAATTAAATCCAGAGCGTGCTCATGCGATTGGTAAGGCTTATGCTCAAGTCATTAAACCTGAGGGGCCTGTGGCGGTAGGCCGTGACATGCGTCTGTCTAGTGACTCACTGGCTGATGCTTTGATTGCAGGCCTCAATTCTCAGGGCATCGATACTGTCGATATCGGCTTGTGTGGGACTGAGCTCGTTTACCACGCAGCCAGTCGCCCGGGTATGGGTGGCGGCATTATGGTGACGGCAAGTCACAATCCTGCTGATTACAATGGCATGAAGATGGTCCGTCAGGGTGCCATCCCCATCAGCGCAGACACTGGCCTCGTGCAGATTGAAGAGGTGGTCGCCACACAGGCATGGGTGCCCCCACCCGAACGGGATGGCGTGAATACTCAGGAGGATGTCACGGCCGAATATGTCCAGCGCATGCTCACTGTGGTCGATGTCACGAAGCTTAAGCCTTTGAAGATCGTGGTCAATGCCGGCAATGGCACAGCGGGACCTTTCTTTGATCAAATCGTGGAAACACTGCCATTTGAAGTGATCCGATTACATCATGCACCTGATGGCACCTTCCCCAATGGTGTTCCCAATCCCCTGCTTCCAGAGAATCGTGCCGAGACAGCCGCCGCAGTGGTTGAGGCCGGCGCAGACTTTGGTGTGGCCTGGGATGGTGATTTTGACCGATGTTTCTTTTTTGACCACACCGGCCGATTCATCGAGGGTTATTACTTGGTGGGTTTGTTCGCCGCCCAGCTCCTTAAATCCTCGCCATCGGAAAAAATTGTCCTTGATCCACGGCTGACCTGGAATACATTAGATGAGGTTCGTAAAGCCGGTGGCACACCTTTGATCAACAAGAGCGGCCATGCCTTCATTAAAGAGCGCATGCGCAAGGAGTCTGCCATTTATGGGGGCGAAATGTCTGCTCACCATTACTTCAGAGACTTCTCTTATTGCGATAGCGGCATGATCCCTTGGCTATTGTTGGCTCAAAATATCTCAGAATCTGGACAAACACTTGCCGAGCTTGTTGATCAACGTATCAATGCCTATCCATGCAGTGGTGAGATCAACTTCAGTGTTGAGGATACCCAACAGGTGATTGACCAAGTCCTACAAAGATATCAGCCACTGAATCCAACTATTGATCGCACGGATGGGATCAGTTTGGAATTTGAGACTTGGCGGTTCAACCTCCGCGCTTCAAATACTGAACCAGTGATCAGGCTTAACGTTGAGACGCGCCAAGATGCTGCGTTGTTAGAAGAAAAAACGAATGAACTATCCAGCTTCATTCAAAGCTTTGGAAAAGGATAAGGACACATTGAGCGACTCACCTAAAAATATTCTTGTCACTGGCACGGCGGGTTTTATTGGCTCTCATGTGGCTCATCGATTGCTTGACCAAGGCCACACGGTCACTGGAATAGATAATCTAAATGACTACTATGATGTCAATCTCAAAAAGGCCAGATTAGCTCGTTTGACCGAAAGACCAAATTATCAACATGCACTTATCGACCTGTGTGACCGAGACGCGATTGATGCGGTCTTTCAAAAGCATCAGCCTCAGCGGGTCATCCACCTTGCAGCTCAAGCAGGTGTCAGGTATGCAGCCACCAACCCCCACGCCTATACCAGCGCAAATGTCACTGGTTTCCTACATATTTTGGAGGGCGCGCGTCATTTCCCTGTTGAGCATCTTGTCTATGCGTCCACCAGCTCTGTCTATGGCGCCAATACAGCCATGCCATTTCGGGAGGACCAGAGTACCGAGCATCCTTTAACCCTTTATGCTGCAACGAAAAAGGCCAATGAAATGATGGCGCATAGTTACGCCCATCTCTATGATATTCCATGCACTGGATTGCGGTTTTTTACTGTTTATGGTCCCTGGGGCCGCCCTGATATGGCCTTATTCTTGTTTACACGTGCCATTTTGGCTGGCGAGCCAATTAAAGTCTTTAATCATGGTCACCATAAAAGAAGCTTTACCTACATTGATGATATCGTGGATGGCGTGGTGTCAATTAGCGAGCGTCCTGCCATGGCTGATCCGTCATGGAACGGCAATCACCCAAACCCGGCGACCTCATCAGCGCCCTATCGCTTGTTCAACATTGGCAACCAAGAGCCCGTAGAACTCCTTCGCTATATTGAGGTGTTAGAGGAATGCCTTGGCCTGTCGGCCACCATGGAACTCCTCCCTCTACAACCAGGCGATGTGCCTGATACAGAGGCCGATGTCAGTACCCTGTCTGAGGTAACTGGGCTGATACCCAAAGTGCCTGTTGAAGAAGGTGTCAGGAAGTTTGTCGAGTGGTACCGGGCGTACTACCAAGTCTAGGCCAGTAGACGCCCTGTTCTCTGAATTTTGAGAATCTCCACTCTCAGCCCGCGTGACAGATTCCCTTACCGGTTCATCAGTCGTGCGATCACAGGCACGGGTGCCGAACCATAACTTAAAAATTCATTGTGCCAATCACGCAGGTTGAACTCATCGCCGAGGTTAGCTTTCATCTGCTCTCGAAGCGCATAAATCTCAGCATAGCCTGTGTAATAGGAAGTTAGCTGAACTTGCGACAATGTGGCACGCCGCCACTTTTGTGTCGCCTCAGAGGTCTCCTGAAACGCCTCATTTTGAAGCATGGCAATGATTTCATCACGACCGCGGCCCAATACTTGGACTTCATAGTCCAAAATTGCATTGTGTACAACGCGAAGTAGCCATTTTCCATGCATCAGCCAGAGCTCTGGCTCATGGTCGCCCCACCCTTCCTCAAGCATCATGCGCTCCGAGTAAACTGCCCAACCCTCTATCATGGCGCCATTGCCAAAAAGACTCTTCACCAAACTAGGTGAGAGGTTTGAGTGAAGCAGCTGGGTGTAGTGTCCGGGAATAGCTTCATGAATGTTTAAGATCTGCAAAATCCAGTGGTTATATTCACGCAGATAACTCGCGGCAGCTTCAGGCCCATAATGCTCCAAAGGTGTGATGTTGTAGTAAGTTTCAGCACCTGGGTTAAAAGGGCCAGGTGAGCTAACGGAGGCAATGGCACCCGTGCCGCGCATATAAAGCGGTGTCTCTCGGACAACGAGAGGCTTTTCGGGATCTTGGAACAAGAGATCGTTTTCCCGAACAAACTCAGCCAGCAGGGGTATCTGCCGACGGATCTCTGGCACAAAGTCTTCTAAAGCCACATGCTGGTCTGATAAATGATCGATAAGCATGCCAATACGCTCAAACCGATCTTGTGGAATTGAGGTGTCAGAAAAGTATTTTGGCCAAAGATCAATGGTGATCTCATCCATCTCTATCAATAACTGCTCTTTCTCATTTAACGCGCGTTCATAGAGCGCTCGTGCTGTAAATTGAGATTGAATGTCATAGGCAAATTTTTTCTCATACAGTGCCTCACCAATTCTAAAAGACCGGACATCATCACGACCAGCCCATTGCTCGGATAGTGTCGCTAGGTAGTCAATCCAACCTTTGATCGCTGCCGTCGCTGCTGTGTGGTACTGCTCAAATTCAGCTTTTTCGGTTGCACTGAGTTCAGAAGCCCGCGCGCGTTCAATCAAAGCGTCGTTGAGGACACTGAACGCACCATTGCTCTGCACAATGGCCAAGTCCAGATGCTCGGTGGTTGGTCGATCGATATTTTGACGGGCTGCCTCATAATACGCAGGCACGCTCTCGAGACGTGACATCACCAGTCTCAAGCGGTCTTCTACAGGGGCAAAGTCAGTATTCAACAGCACGGCAATTGTGCGGGCTGGGTTGTAGCTTGCCGGGTTCCACTGCCAACTTCTGAAGTCTTGTTGGTACCACAGACGTGCATTCAGAGTATTTTCCAAAAGCGCATAATCCGACTGCTGAGCATCAGTTAAGTCAGCAGGATCAAAAACCTGAAGTGCTTCGAGCCATGTGGTTAAGAAATCAAGATTACTGGCACGTTGAGCCGGCGTTGGCAATGTCATTGTCCCCGCATTCTCATAGCGGCCCTGATAAATCGCCCACTCAGGGCTATGTGCCAACATAGCCTCAATGAACTCCTGACTAAAGTTGTCAAAGGCTACTTGTGTTTCAGTTGCGCTTGACGCCGGCTCGGTGACCATGGATGGTTGCGAGGACTGATCAGATTGGCAAGCGACCAAGAACAATGCGGAAACTAGCAAAAGGAATGTGGGGCGAAGATAGTTCATCACAGCGACGACTCCTGACGTGTCTGGTTTGAATACTTAAATGCTACCTTAACCGATCATTTGATACCAGAACTTCGATAGAGTGCTAAACTTCTAACATCGTCAACGGGGAGCAGTTCAGATGACCGATAAATCACGAATCTTTCTGGGTAGCCTGATAGTGGTCTTGGTGAGCGCCTTAGCTGGCTGCGCCACGTTACCCTCCGAGGACTTAATCGTCCGAGAAGCTGAAGCTAGCCTAGTACGTGCCCTGGAGCGAGATCCGGGCATTCAAGCGTGGCTCGATAATGCCTATGGGTATGCCGTTTATCCCGAAATCACCAAGGGCGGGCTGTGGGTCGGCGGTGGATTCGGTCATGGCGTTGTCTATGAGGAAGGTGAATTGATCGGTCGAACGACTGTTTCTCAAGCAACCATTGGGGCGCAGATTGGCGTGCAATCCTACTCTCAACTTATCTTTTTTGCTGATGAGACTGCCTTAAGAACTTTTCAACGTGGGAATTATGAATTCTCAGCCCAGGCGACCGCAGTTGCTGTGGCGACTGGTGTAGCAAGGACCACAAGCTACGAGTCAGGGGTGGCTGTATTTATTGACACCCGCTCAGGACTGATGGCCGAGGCGAGTATTGGCGGTCAGAAGTTTACTTATGAGGCGTTTCTTCCAGAAGACCTTTAGAGCTGATCAGTCAAGAACTGTAATTTGGCAAGACGCGCATACAGAGGATTGGTTTCGATCAGCTGATCATGACGGCCCTGGGCAATCACACGCCCGCCGTCCACCACCACAATTAAATCAGCTTGACGAACTGTCGCCAATCGATGCGCAATGACTAAGACAGAATGGTCCTTTCTGATCTCTTGAAGCGCTGCTTGGACGAGCTGCTCACTCTCTGCATCCAGACTGGCGGTTGCTTCATCTAACAGTAAAAGCTGTGGTGTCTTGACCAAAGCTCTGGCAATGGCGATCCGCTGCCGCTGGCCACCAGATAATCGCATGCCTCGCTCACCGAGCTCAGTGTCGAACCCTGATGCCCAGGCCTCAATAAACTCTTTGGCATGAGCCATATCGGCGGCCTTTGCAATGGCCGTCGCATCGGGGCTATCTAGACCGTAACCTAAGTTGTGTGTTGCCGTGCCTGAGAAGATAGCCACCTCTTGTGGCACATAGCCAATCGACTCACGTAAGGCCCGAAGGTCAGCTTCTTTTAAATCAACCCCACCCACCTCAATTGAGCCGGCATCGGGGTCATAAAAGCGAAGAATGAGTTGGAAGATCGTGGATTTACCAGCACCAGAGGGGCCTACCAAGGCGACTGTTTGGCCCGGCTCAACACGAAAACTCACGTCATTTAGGACAGGCGCTTCTGGCCGCGTTGGATAGGCGAAGCTGACATTTTTAAATTCAACAGCGACTGGGCCCTTAGGGAGGCTTATTGGGTTCGCTGGGCTAGTTATCGTTGGTGTCACCGCCAATAGCTCAGCAAGCCGTTCAGTGGCGCCCGCGGCACGTTGTAATTGGGTCCAAATCTCACTCAAACTTGCGGTCGAGCCAGCAGCAATCGCTGCATATAGAACAAATTGCCCAAGCTGACCCGGGGTCATCGCCTCAGTCAAGACAGCGCGAGCACCGAGCCACAGCACAAATGTGATCACACCAAAAGTCATCAATATGACCAAGACAATCATTAATGTGCTGGCCGCAATACGCTTTTTAGCGGCTTCTAAGGCAGCCTCCACGATATCGGAAAATCGATTATTCTCTCTGAATTCCTGCGCGAAGGCCTGCACTGTTTGGATCGCATTGATTGACTCATCGCCAGCCGCACTGATATCTGCAATCCGATCTTGTGACTCCCGAGACAAGCGTCGAACCCAACGCCCGATAATCCCCACTGGAATGATCATCAGTAAAATTAATGCCGCAATTATCAAAGCCAGATTCGGTGCGGTGATCAATAATGCCAATGAGCTGGCGAAGAGCATGACAGCGTTGCGAATGCCGAAGGAGACTGTAGAACCTACCAAGGTCTCTACTAGCGTTGTGTCTGTATTCAAGCGTGACAACACTTCTCCTGTTTTGGTTTTTGCAAAGAACTCAGGAGACATCAGTAAAATACGGCCATAAATCGCTTTGCGAATATCCGCAACAACACGCTGACCGAGCCAG
>JALQZL010000160.1 GCA_023258355.1 Wenzhouxiangellaceae bacterium
AAAGATTTGGTCATTCGCGTCGGCCTTTCACAACCTACAACAGATATAAATTACTTGATACGCCTCATCGAACTCAAACTTGAAAACCTTTCCATTCAAGCCCCTTTAACCAAACTCGTTATTCAATGCCAGAGCAATGTCATACACGCTCTATCACAACCTGACTTAATAGATGGCCGAAACAGACAACACTCATGGCATCAACTAATGGATTTTTTAGCGATGCGTCTCGGGCATAATGCGCTTTGTGGAATCAAGTCATTGCCATATCACCAACCCGAACAATCATGGTCTTGGACACATTACGGTGACAGCACCTCAACATCAGAAGATCGGCCGAGGCCGACATGGTTATTCTCTGAACCCAAGCCCTGTAACCGGGAAAAGCTAAGGCTTCAACAAGGGCCTGAACGCATCGAAACAGATTGGTGGGGAGAAACCTTCTGTCAACGCGACTATTGGGTGGCTTTAGAACCTAATGGCCGTCGACTTTGGGTATTCTGCGAGCACCAACCGCGCACAGGATGGTTCGTTCACGGTATATTTGGCTAAAACACGCTGGGTCAAAAGGTCACCATGTCAACCGAACAAATCCTGATTGCCATCATTTTGTTGGCCACAGTGCTTCTCTTCTTGTGGGGTCGCTGGCGCCACGATATCGTGGCCCTGGCAGCCCTCCTAACTTGCGTCGTCATCGGCATCGTTCCAGCATCAGATGCATTTTCAGGTTTTGCTCATCCTGCGGTGATCACTGTTGCGGCCATCCTTGTATTGAGCCAAGCCCTGCAAACCTCTGGCGCAGTCGACGCACTCGCCCGCACCCTCCTTCCCGAGTCGACGACCTCTCACTGGGCCATCTTGATTCTCGTGTGCTTGGCGGCTTTTCTTTCTGCTTTTATGAATAATGTTGGCGCTTTGGCCTTACTCATGCCCATCGGTATCCATCTGGCTAAAACCCACAAACTCCCTGCAGGCAAGGTGCTTATGCCTTTGGCTTTTGGTTCCATTCTGGGTGGCATGACAACGCTAATCGGAACGCCACCGAATTTAATTGTGGCGGGGTTTCGTGAAGAGCTATCAGGTGAGAGCTTCACGATGTTTGACTTTACCCCTGTGGGACTCACTGTGGCCTTAGCAGGCTTGGTCTTCGTTTTGATTGCGGGCCGTTGGCTCATTCCAACTAGGCAACGCTCTGATGTTGAGGATTTTGACACTGGCCACTATCTCACAGAGGCTCTGATTCCAGAGGGCTCAAAAGCCATCGGGCTTCGAATCAATGAAGCGGAAGAGGTGATCGAATCAACGGGTGCACAAGTGGTCGCTCTGGTGAGGGATGGTCACCGTATCGTGGCACCTCACGGCAATACAAAGGTTCGTCAAGGCGATACCTTAGTCATCGAGGCAGAGCCGAAACCTTTAATGCAAGCAATTGTGTTACTCGGCCTTGAACTGTCACCAGCACCCGATGAGACCAAAGACGCCTCCCAGTCTGCTGGTGAAGATTCACAGTCTGATGAGCTTGCCTTGATGGAAGTCGTTGTGATGCCCACAGCCAGTATCATCGGACGTTCAGCCATGAGTTTGAGACTACGTGCCCGGTATGGGATCAACCTACTGGCGATCTCAAGACAGGGCCAACGAACCGTCGCTCGCCTCCGAAGCATGCGATTTAGGCCCAGTGACGTGCTCTTGATGGAGGGCCCGCCAGATCAGTTACAGGCCTTTGCCTTCAATCATGGATGCGTCCCGCTCGCAGATCGTTCCCTTCGGATTCCTCAACCAGGGCATGCATGGATAGCAACACTCACACTCATCGCTGCGGTTGTGGGTGCAGGATTTGGCCTAATGCCAGCGGCGGTCACCTTTTGTCTCGGCGGCATTCTACTGACAGCGAGCGGGATTTTGCCTCTAGATAAAGTCTACACATCCATTGATTGGCCCGTGGTCGTCTTGCTCGGTGCACTCATCCCTGTCGCTCAAGCGATGTCAGTCACTGGACTGGCTGACTTGGTCGCCAACTCATTGGTCTCACATATACCAATGGGCAGTGTCTGGATCGGCATTGTTGTCTTGATGGCTGTCACCATGACGCTGTCAGACTTTATGAATAACGCGGCGACAGCAGCGGTGATGTGTCCTGTCGCTGTGAGCACAGCCAACTCATTGGGCATGTCCACAGAGCCTGCACTGATGGCCGTCGCTGTCGGCGCTTCTTGCGCATTCCTTACCCCCATTGGCCATCAAAACAACACGCTGATTCTCAGCCCATCAGGCTTCAAATTCGGTGATTACTGGCGCCTAGGCTTGCCACTTGAGGTCGTTGTTGTCTTGACGGCCACGCCGATGATTATGCTGATCTGGCCACCTTGATGGGTGGCGGACCGGACCCAATCCAACGCTCAAAGGGTGTCGACTGACCTGACCGTATCGCCATCAAGGCCTCTTGCTCCCGCTGATCAATGGTTTCAAGAAAAATCTTGGGCTCGCCCATGATGGCAAAGGCTGCCAAGCCATCTTGCAAAAACTTCTGCAACAAACCCACCCCGGCCAGCTTGGCTGGAACAGCCATCAAGCGAATGAGCTTGTGGATCATCGTGTGTTGTACTGTCTCACCCAACAAGAAGCCTAGCTCTCTAATCAACCGCAATTGGTCTTTTCGCCCCGACCAATCCCCTTGTGCGCGATAGGCATCAGCGTAGGTAGCTTGGTCAATGACATCCTCTTCGAGCAAAAACGCAGCGACTTCAAAATCAAACAAAAGCGACATTGCTTGGAGCCTCAGCGCATCTCCGACTGCAGCCAATAAATGGTCAGGGAGAAACCGCCGCATAATAGGTGCTGCTCTCTCCAACTGCTGATCACGCGCTTGCGCATTTCGGCCACCGTACAGCTCGTCTAAAAAAAACTCACAAGCTGCCTGATATCTTTTATGTGCACGGAGATCCTGGTAGGTAGCATCGAGTCGGCTCCGTTGCCACTGCTGCAGGTCTAAAAGTACCTGCTGATGCTGCGTGCTCCCCTGCTCCAC
>JALQZL010000161.1:0-2690 GCA_023258355.1 Wenzhouxiangellaceae bacterium
GGATTTGAAGGTCAACACCACGGCTCTCGATACCAACCGCCAAACCATGTTTGGTGGGTCAGGGGAGTCGAACGAGCAGACCAAGAGCCGAGCAGAGTTAATTCGGGAGCGTGTCGCCGAGCGACGTGCTCAATTACGACAGAGGGCTTCGGAAGAACAGAAGTCTGAAAAAGATGATGATAAAGACCAGGATGACTAAGTTTATGAACCCCGCCCAAATCCAAGAAACAGTCCGCTCGTTTGCTCGCAACCGAACTCTCTTCCAGGCGCGTCTGTTGTGTTTGGGGGGTGTGCTGTTTCTCAGTGCCTGCGCATCCATGCCTGATGGTGAAAGCGCTCGGAGCGCGAACCGCAACGATGATGTGGTGCGTATTAACGATGCCTCAGAGGCTGACGCACTGCTGTTCGGCGATTCCACCTCAAGTGAGGGAGATGATTTTGTTGGCACAGAACGCTTTTCTGGAACCGGCGTCTTCATTAATGAGAGCGCAATCTCAGACAGAGCAGCGCCACCGACGGAAGATGGTGAGATCACACTTAATTTTGAGGGGCAGAGTATTCAAGAGGTGGTGCATGTCATTTTGCATGAACTGTTGCAAATGAACTACCTCATCGCGCCCGGTGTCGGTGGCGAGGTGACCTTTTCAACTGCCATGCCAGTCAAGCGTGACCAAATCATGCCAATTTTGGAAATGTTGCTGCGATGGAATGGCGCTACCTTGGTCTGGCGGGAAGGTAAGTATCATGTCCTTCCTATTGGACAAGCTGTGCGTGGCAATTTGGTGCCGCGTGTGGACTCAAATGCTAATGCTCAGGGTTATGAAGTCATGGCTGTGCCACTGCGTTACGTCTCTCCAGCCAAAATGGCTGAGATCCTGACGCCGTATGCGAGAGAGGATGGCATCTTTAATATCGATAATGCCCGAGGTCTTTTGTTTTTGGCAGGCACCCAATTTGAGCTGAATAACTATCTCCAGATTATTGAAACCTTCGATGTTGACTGGCTTGAGGGCATGTCGGTGGGCATGTTCAGTCTAGACCGGATTGAAGCCGCTCAACTCTTGCCTGAACTAGAAGCTGTTTTTGGCGAAGGCGGTGAGACGCCATTGGCGGGGATGTTCCGATTTATTCCGCTGGAGCGTTTAAATGCCATTATGGTGATCACGCCGAATGAGGAGTACTTGGATAAAGCGGAAGAGTGGATTGATCGACTGGACCGTTCAAGCTCTGAGGCAGGCTCGAGGCTCTATGTCTATAAAGTCAAGAACTTGGAATCCAACGTCTTGGCGGGTTACTTGAGCCAAATTTTTGGCGCCAGTGGTGGCAATAACCGCTCGAACCAAAGGAGCCAGTCCGGTGCGGTGGCCCCCGGCATGGAGCGTGCCCAAGTCTCGTCCGTCAGTGAATTCAATGCCTCTCGGGGCGGTGCGAATAATGGAGGTGCCAGTGGGTCAGGCCAAGCTTTCTCGCTGGGTGAATCGGGAGATGTAAGGGTCACTTCTATTGTTGAAACGAACTCATTGCTGATTCAAGCATCTCCGGCAGAATATGATGCAATCCTCTCTGCCATTAAACGGCTAGATGAAGAGCCTCTCCAAGTCTTGGTTGAGGCCCAAGTCTTGATTGTCGACTTAAATGACCAGCTCAGGTACGGTGTGAGCTGGTTCTTGGCTAACCGAGATGCCAATATCAATGGCGCTGAAGGTGGCTCGGGGCCAGTGGTCAATCTGCCTGCTGGCTTCGCACCGAGTCGTGACGCCAACACAGCCACTTTTGGTTCGGGAACCAGCTTTCTTGGGACATTTACGCGTCGGGACTTAAGCCGCACCTTTGTCGCCTCGACCATTGATGCGCTAGAGTCTGTGTCTAATGTCCGCACGATCTCCTCGCCCTCATTGATGGTGCGGAATAATTCAAGCGCCACCATCAACGTTGGTTCTCAGGTGCCAGTGCAATCAACCAGCTTCATACCTGGCGGCGGTGGTACAGGAACCATTGGTAATGTCTCTTTCATCTCGACTGGGGTGATCTTAGAGGTAACACCGCGAGTGAACCCAGGCGGGCTGGTCTATCTGGAGATTCGACAGGAGGTCTCCTCACCCGGGGACCCAGGCGTTGGGAATAACCCAAGCATCAATACCCGAACGTTGCAAACCGAAATTGCCGTCCAGTCTGGGCAGACCATTATGATGGGTGGACTTATTCAAGAGGATGAGAGCGAATCCACTTCGGGCGTGCCTGGATTGCAGAGAATTCCAGGTTTGGGGTCACTGTTCCGGTCCACCAGCAATCGAGCGACTCGATCGGAAACGCTGGTATTAATCACCCCTACCGTGATTGAATCAACGGCCAAGCTTCGCGAGGTTTCAGATGAGATCTCTCGGCGGTTTAAGGGTCTGCAGCCACTGCGCGTGCGAGTAGAATAGCCCAAAGCTAAGGCGCACAAGGCTTAATTTTGTTCAGTTACTTTACAAGTCCATCGAGTCATTAGGAGCAAACACTTGAAGACCATATTCCGTTTTGATTGCCATTCTGGGTTTCAGCGCACCATCGGCATGGCTTTGCTGATTGGTGAGCGGTGCCAGCATGAACCGGTTCGGCCAGTCCGGACCTCGGCGCATGGCGAGGGGCTCGAAGAGATTGGTCATGAAGGGGCTCCTGTGTGGTCTGCGCATGGACTTATGTCAGAC
>JALQZL010000161.1:2700-2992 GCA_023258355.1 Wenzhouxiangellaceae bacterium
TCTTATTCGCCAGTAGCGGCTGTTCTTTTGAGCCAGAGGCCACGGCCAAAATGAGGTCCGAGGCTCGATGGAAGCTGGTTTTGGACCGAAATTATGAGGAAGCTTGGGATTACCTAACCCCGGGGTTTCGTGAAACCACCAATCGCTATGACTATGCCAGAGACCGAACAGGCCGCCCATTTCGCTACTTAGGGGCTGCAGTGATGAGTGAGGAGTGCCAAGAAGATATCTGTAAAATCAAGGTCTTAGTGCGCTATCGTGCCATAGCGGCGCCCTCAGGAATGAGTAAAAT
>JALQZL010000162.1 GCA_023258355.1 Wenzhouxiangellaceae bacterium
ATGGGTGGACAACCAGAATGTCCAGCTCGTCGCCGCGCTCGCCCAGAACAGAACGGGCTTCGGAAACGGTGGAAGCGGTCAGGAAGTTGGACTCACCTTGGCCGGACGTTGCGGCAATTGCCTTGTCCAGTGAGTGGGCTGCCAAAGCCCACTTGGCAGCGGCACAATCCTTCTCCGAAAGAGGCAGTGAGCTGGCCCTGTTCTATGCTTACATGCAAGCCCTAGACCTTGATCCTGCCACATTGCCCTATGATGCGATTGTTGCCTTAAATGAGCATGCGGCTACCTTGCATTATCAACATCGCGATGCAGCCAAACCTGAACACCACTACAGTTTTTTGCTGGATGCGGGCGCAGATTGCATGGGTTATGCCGCGGATATCACACGAACCCATCTTGGCCCTTCCTCGCACGCACAGGCGGGACTTTTTCAAGGCCTAATCGATGCCATGGAACACCTCGAGCGGCGGCTTGCGATGGAAGCGACCGACGGTCAGTCGTTTGTCTCCCTACACATGGCCGCACATCAAGGCATTGCTGATATTCTTCGACAGACTGAGTTGGCTTCTGGATCCACGGAGTCTCTCGTTGAGCAGGGGATTACCCGGGTCTTTTTCCCGCACGGTTTGGGGCATTTCTTAGGCGCTCAGGTGCATGATGTCGCGGGCCAAATCAACCCCTGTGGTGAGTCTTTGCCACCACCCCCTACCGACCCCATGCTTCGCCTCACCCGATCGTTAGAAGTGGGGAATGTGGTGACCATTGAACCTGGGCTGTATTTCATCCCGACGCTGCTTCAGAAGTTAAAAGAGACGCCTGCGGGCACGGCGGTAAACTGGCCACTCGTGGCTGAGCTGATGCCGTTCGGTGGCATTCGGATCGAAGACAACGTGTTGGTGACGGATGGCGCCCCTGTGAATTTCACACGCCAAGCGTTTGACCATGTCAGCTGATTGGCTCGAGGCTTTAGAGAAGGTCCTGTCACCGGGCAGTGTTCTTCGACCCGACAGGGATGACTTAGGCGCTTACGAGACCGAATGGCGGGGCCGGTACCACTCCGAGGCACTGGCTGTTTTGCGGCCAGATTCAACCGAGGCGCTGGCTGTGATGGTTCAATCATGCACCCAAGCAGGGGTTCCCATGGTGCCTCAAGGTGGAAATACCGGGCTCGTTGGTGGCGCAGTGGCCACAGGCCATCGCACACAAGTGATTATCCAGCTCGGGCGGATGAATAGGGTCCGTCAAGTTGATCCTGCCTCAGCCTTGATGATTGTGGATGCGGGTGTGCCGGTCTCAGTGGCCCAGGAAAAAGCCAAGACCCATGGGTTGAGACTGCCCATTGATTTGGCCTCCAGCGACTCTGCCATGATTGGCGGCATTCTCGCGACCAACGCAGGCGGTGTGCTCACGATTGCTTATGGGAATGCGCGTTCCTTGGTGGTGGGCCTAGAGGCTGTCTTGGCGGATGGACAGATTTGGCACGGCTTGAGTGAAGTCAGAAAGGATAATGCTGGCTATGCGTTGAAAGATCTGTTGGTTGGCTCTGAGGGCACTTTGGGTTTTATCACGGCAGCGAGTCTGGCTTTGGTGCCTGCGCCGAAAGTGTCGGCAACAGCTTGGGTGGGTTTGAAGAGTGTGGAGGCGGCGCTTGGGTTACTTGATCAAATGCGGAGTGATTTATCCGATCATCTCAGAGCCTTTGAACTGATTCCATCACTGGCAGTTGAGCTGGTGATGAAAGCCCGGCAAGCCCAGGGGCTTAGCACGCGTGCCATATTGGATGCTCCCTGTCCTTGGCAGGTTTTGATTGCGGTTGACAGCTCAGACCCGCAGGCGCCGTTAGAAGAGAGGCTCATGAGCAGCCTGATGGCAGTATACGAGGCTGGTTTGGTTGAGGATGTGGTGGTCTCTCAAAGTGAATCTGACACCCAAGACATGTGGCTTATGAGAGAGTCAATTTCAGATGCACAGCAAATTGAGGGCTTTGCGCTGAAACATGACATCTCTGTGCCAACCCCTAAGTTTGGTGAATTCATTGCTCAAACCGAGGTGGGTCTGCAAAAGATTGTGCCAGGACTTCGGCTGTGTGCCTTTGGACACTTGGCTGATGGCAATTTGCACTTTAACTTAGTGCCCCCACCAGGCCAGCCTGACGCTTTACGACCTCATGAAGAGGCGATTGTAGATTGGGTTTTTGGACAGGTCAGGGCGTTTAATGGCTCAATCGCCGCTGAGCATGGTGTCGGTTTGTTGCGCCGTGAGGCGTTGAGAGAATACGCCGATCCGACCAAATGGTGGGCAATGCGACAAATCAAGCAAGCCCTAGATCCAAAAGACCTATTTAATCCGGGAAAAATCGTCTGATTTCAGTGGGTTAGTCATTAGCAGTTCGGCGCTCGCCATCCCCTCCGATTGGGGTTATGATGGAGGTTTGTCATAACTGAATAGGGGTCTATGGGCGCGCAACATCCGCCAAAAAAAGTGGCCACAACGTCTGCCACTCAGCCGTCCACGCAGAGCCGCGCCGAGCGTGGGGCTGGCCCACGACCCTATCATCGATTGGTCTATCGACTGTGTTTATCACCTGATCATACCCAGCTGAGTGTTTGTCCGGTCAGGGCACCACTGGCAGGCATTATCGGGTCGCCAGCGCCATTCTCTCCCCAGCGTCTCATCAATGATGAGGCAAAGGAGCGACGATCGACTTGGATTACTGATCTTGATCGAAGTTTGTTGCATGACCTGGCCGATAGAAGCGCGCAGCTACCTGGGCTTGTTTGGTTTCCTTTGGGCTTGGCATCGGGCGAATTGCTGGCCACGATGGTGGAGTCAAAAAGAGCCATGCTATGCCTTGATGAGACAGACAGTGAGGCAAGCATAAATTTTTCATCAGCTGGCTTAAAACTGAGTTTAGGTGATCCTTTGG
>JALQZL010000163.1 GCA_023258355.1 Wenzhouxiangellaceae bacterium
GAACCTTAAAGATCGGTTACGAGATCTCAGAGCAACTCGCCGAGGCCGACACGCCTGAGATATAATGAGTGCTTCCATTGGCGCAGTTGTTTTGAAGGAAGAGTTGCCGTGTCGGCAGAGTCGGATAAAGCGTTTATCAAGCAATTCAGTATTGTCTTGGTGTCATTGGTTGTATTTACCGCAATCATTATGGGCCTCGCAGCCATCTTGCACGGTAAGTTGGAACCGAAAGACAACCCAGCAAGGACGGCAGCGAAGCTCGATAGACTCGCACCGGTCGCTGGCGTTTATGCTGGCGAAACGGGGCGTGCTGCTGCCTTGGCAGCGGCTCAAGCAAGCCAACCCCAAGCGCCTGCAGCCGCATTTGATGGCTCGTTGGATGGTGGGATGATTTATGACAATGTGTGTTCTACTTGTCATGCCAATGGTGTGGCTGGTGCCCCTGAGATGGTGGCCAGCGCTTGGTCTGGTCGGCTAGACAAAGGCACCGAGGCCCTGATCAGCAATGCCATCAATGGCATTGGTGCCATGCCAGCAAGGGGCGGACGCCGTGACTTAAGTGATGAACAGGTGGCGGCTTCAGTGAACTACATGCTGGAAGTCATCAAACGCTAACACCATGTTGAGCGCCAACCCTCTGGTATTTCCAACAGAGCCAGGTGCGCTCCAGCTTCAGGGGCCAGCAGGTGCCATTGAGTGTCTGGTCGACCTCCCAGAGGAGGCGACCGCTATCAAAGGTTGCGCCATACTTTGCCATCCGCATCCCATGCATGGGGGCACCATGCGCAACAAAGTGGTCACCATCATGGAGAGGTCACTGCGTGAATTGGGCTTAAAGACCGTCCGTTTTAACTTTCGTGGTGTTGGGGAGAGTGAGGGCGTCTTTGATGAGGGCGTGGGTGAAGCAGATGACTGCCGATCAGTGATACGGTGGGTTCAAAGTGTCTGCCCCAATGAGCCTATCTGGTTGGGTGGCTTTTCCTTCGGCGCTTTTATCTCCATCAAGGTGGCCCATGAATTCCCGATACAACAGCTTCTGAGCATCGCACCACCGGCAGGTCGGTACGGAATGGATGAGCTCACACCACCCCAATGCCCTTGGCTTGTCGTTCAAGGGGATGAAGATGAGGTGGTCTCGGCTGAGGCTGTCAAGCAATGGGTGGCCGATTTAGAGCCCTCGCCACAGTTAGTGATGATGGACGGCGCTGGGCACTTCTTCCACAGACGCCTGATGGACCTTCGTGGGCTGATCAAGAACCACGTTCAATCCAGTTTGAACTGATCCACATGGCCAGCCCTCGGGATCGATATCAGCATCAGCTTGATCTCGGGGAGCTCCTGCCTGACGCGAAACAAGCAGCTGTCATTGATCGGCTGCAGAGTCGCTATGACCTCCTCTTACAGCCCAAACCACCGTGGTGGCGGCCTTGGGCCAAAACCGCAGCCATCCGGGGCATCTATCTGGTGGGTTCAGTCGGTCGAGGCAAGACAGCCTTAATGGATCTTTTCGTTGAGTCTCTGCAGGCGGCCAAAGTGGGTGTCGAACGGGTGCATTTTCATCGCTTCATGGCGTCGATCCAAGATCAGCTCAAAGCACTTGATGGGACAGCCAACCCGCTAGATAAGCTCGCAGATCGCATCGCTGAACACAGCCGTGTGCTGTGCTTTGACGAATTTCATGTGGAAGACATCGGTGATGCGATGATTTTAGGTGGGCTACTGGAAAAGTTGTTTGAGCGCCAGGTGGTGACTGTCATGACATCCAATACCCATCCCGATAATCTCTACGCCGATGGGCTTCAAAGAGCCCGCTTTTTGCCAGCGATTGATCAGATCAAGACGCACTGTGAGGTGGTCTGGCTAGATGCTGATCAAGACTATAGGATGCGGACGCTGACCCAAGCACCCACTTACTTCTCGCCCATCAATGCGCAAACCGATGCGTCGATGGGCGAGCGATTTGTTGCCTTATCAGGCGCCCAAGCCGACCCAGGGACGGTCGAGATAATGGGCCGAAGGCTGCCAGTCATTGGTCAGACCAAGGCGGTTGTGTGGCTATCTTTTGAAGTGCTGTTCCAAAGCCCACGCTCAAGCCGAGATTACATTGCTTTGATTGAGCGATTTCCAACCATTTTGGTTAGTCACGTGCCGCAATTGGATGGAGACGATAACGATGCGGCAAAACGGCTAATTCACTTCATAGACGAGGCCTACGACCGATCTGCAAAGTTGATCATTCAGGCCGATACCCCACCCGATGACCTTTATCAGGGTAAGCGTCTTAGCGCGGCTTTCAAAAGGACAGCCTCTCGCTTGATCGAGATGCAATCAGTGGACTACTTGGAAAATGCTGGCTCGATGGGCAGCCAGTAGGCTGAGTGTCATCAGCGACTGGCGACTGGCTTAATCAAACTGTCGATGACGTGGCGCACGTAACCGTCGACGCGAGCATCTTCTGGCTCAGGGACGAGTTGGTGAGATTGGAGGTGAAGATACCCCACATAAGCCGAATAGAGCAGGGTCGCCCGCTCTTGAGCCCCCTCACTGGTGAGCCCCAATTCCTCCAGGGCTTTCGTCAAAAAAGCAATTCTGCGATTGGTCACTCGCTGTAGAACAGGTCGAACCAGCTCATCCTCTCTGGCAGCACACAACGCCAAATGAATCTGATGGGTCAATGTTTGTCGAATGGTCCGCCAGATGAAGTTCTCCAGCCGCTCCAAGGGCTGGTCTTTGGCCCCCAGTGATTTCTCGAGATTCTCCTCGTCTTGGTGCTCCCAGCGCAAAAGGGCGGCCTCTAATAGCTCACGTCGGCCGGGGAAATGCCAATAAAAACTGCCTTTTGTGATCCCCAAACGCCGAGCCAGAGGCTCCACCGCCAGGCCACTGATGCCTTTTTCAGCAATCAGCATC
>JALQZL010000164.1 GCA_023258355.1 Wenzhouxiangellaceae bacterium
GGCCAACACCCGTGTCGGCACACACACTCCTTGGCGAAGCTAAAGTGGTCCTTTTTGCCACACCCGGAGCATTCACTCCCACCTGCTCTGCTCAGCATTTACCGGGCTTTCTCGAGAAAGCGGATGCCATCAGAGCAAGGGGCGTAGATCAGATTGTTTGTATGGCTGTCAATGATGTCTTTGTGGTCGACGCATGGGCAAAAGCCAGCGGCGTGAATGATGCCATTACCATGGTGGCAGATGGCAATGGCGATTTTGCCAGAGCCATGGGTTTATCGATGGATATCCGCGCTTTCGGCATGGGAGAGCGTTGCCAGCGCTTCGCTATGGTAATAGAAGATGGCGTGGTCAAAGAGCTGATGGTCGAAGCGCCTGGTGAATTCAAAGTCTCCAGCGCCGAGGCTGTGCTGGCCAGCCTGGGTTAAACCAACCCAGGTTAGCTCAGCCGCCGCTAGCTGGGTACCGCACTGGATTGACCCCTTGGGGTTCGATGAGACCGAAATAAAATCCAGCCCATAGCAGTAGCAGCAATCCCAAAGAAAGGCCAACGCGCCAACTCAGTCGTCTTACGGCTCGGTCGCCTTCCCCCTTATCGTTGATAAGGAAATAAAAACTCGAGGCCAGAGTGTACAGAATGCCTAAGAAAACGCCAATGATGAATAACTTTCCGATCACAGAACACGTCTCTTGTGTCTTAAAGGGCTCAGTATAAAGGTTTCAGCTATGGCGCGTGTGATCAAGACTTCAATACTTCATGGCACACCGCACTTCGTTGCCATCTTGATGATCTGGGCCAGTCTGGAACTATCCGCTTGGCAAAGTGACCGCGCTGATCAGAAGGCAGACCTCATCGACCAATGGGAAAATGCGCCTCAGCTCATGATTCAAGACTTAGAAGACTGGACGGGTGCCCCGACCTATGCTCAAGTTGAACTCACAGGCCGATTTGAACCCATCCGTCACGTGCTCTTGGATAACCAAACGCGTCAAAATCATCCCGGTGTGCATGTCTACTCGCCCGTCTTACTGGGTGAGGATCAACCGCCCATTTTTGTGAATCGAGGATGGCAGCCCTGGCTCCGTTATGCGGGGCAATGGCCGGACTATCCCACGCCCAGCGAGCCAGTGACATTGACTGGCCGAATTGCACCTGCGCCCAATGTGGGTTTTCAGTTGGGCGAAGCCGCTCCACTTAATCGGGATCAGTGGCCCAACCTGATGACCTACTTCGATATTGACCAAATTCGGTTGGTGTTCGGTTCACAGGTCAGTGATCACATTTTGCTTCTTGATCCAACAAGTCCCTATCATTTATCCAAAGACCCGTGGCCTCGCGTCAATATGTCTCCCGATCGTCACCGTGCGTATGCATTTCAATGGCAGGCGATCGCGCTGGCAATTTTAGTGATTTGGATAGCCCTAAGTTTCCGAGTTTATAGGAGTAAATGATGACCAAGAGAACCATCGTGTTGGTTTTTATTATGTTTGGCTTACCTGTCGTGATCGCCACGTTAATGCACAGCCAATGGCTCGATTGGCAGCCAAAAACCACCCGCAATCACGGGACGCTCATACAACCAGTCATAGAATGGAACTTGGCTGAAGTGACCGATGTCAGCGGGAATGCAGTCACCAAAGAACGTCTGGCTGACCAGTGGCAACTCGTCTACCACACTCGTTCTGTTTGCGATGACAGGTGCATGGAAAATCTGTACTGGCTTCGCCAAGTGAGGCTGGCACAAGACCGCCACGTTCCAGAGATCGGGCTGTTGTTTGTCAGTGAGGTGGCTTTGTCTGAGGAGACGATAGCGCTTGTGGAGGACCTGAGCGATCGCTACGTCATCGCATCCGGATCTGAGGCGAAAGGCCTCAGCGATTGGTTTCCGACACCAACAGATGGTGAGGCCTACTACATCATGGATCCTATGGCGAATATAATAATGTCTTACGGTCCAGATCAGCCCGCAGACGACGTCAGAAAAGACCTCGGTCGCCTTCTGACATGGACACAGATTCAGTAACGCACTGTAAATAGAGGACACATGGGCACGGCAACTTTTAACAAACTCGTTCTCACCGCTGTTGGACTGACACTCATTGTGATTGTGTTAGGGGCCTGGGTGCGCCTGACTGATGCAGGACTGGGTTGTCCTGATTGGCCGGGGTGCTATGGCAAGCTGACGTGGCCTCAGACTCAGGATGAAGTGGCGGCAGCCAATATCGAATGGGCAGAACGGCCGGTGGAGACAGGCAAGGCGATTCGAGAAATGGTGCATCGCTATGCCGCTGGCCTTCTTGGCTTGATTGTGCTCGCGCTGACAATAACTGCTTGGCGGCGCAGACGCATAGATAGCGCCTTTCCTGTAGCCCTGCCCTCTGTTATCTTGCTCTGGATCGCGGCCCAAGCAACCCTTGGCATGTGGACAGTGACTCTTCTTTTAAAGCCTGCCATTGTCTCAGCTCACCTTGGCGGTGGCATGCTCACGCTGGCTTTATTGTTTTGGCTCTATCTCAAAACCAGACCCGTCCAGTCGAAACCAAGTCTGCCCGAACGCAGTTTGAAATGGCCCATGCGGATTGGCCTGATCGTCATTGTGACTCAATTGATGTTGGGGGGCTGGGTGTCGACTAACTACGCGGCACTCTCCTGCCCAGATTTTCCCACCTGTATGGGTGAGTGGTGGCCAGAAACTGACTTTGATGAGGGCTTTACGCTGTGGCGTGGCGTCGGGGTGGATTATGAGGGGGGTATTCTCGACCAACCTGCCCGTGTCGCCATCCACCTGGCACACCGCATCGGCGCCGTGTTTGTGCTCACCTACTTTGTCTGGTTACTTTGGCGGATGGCATCCATTGCCCCCCTCCGTCAACCTGGCCTCATTCTGGGTGCTT
>JALQZL010000165.1 GCA_023258355.1 Wenzhouxiangellaceae bacterium
CAGGCCTTTATCGCGCCGCCCGGGCATCGCCTCCTGGCGGCGGATTACTCGCAAATTGAGCTCCGCATCATGGCGCATTTATCACGCGATGAGCGCCTACTGGCGGCGTTTGGCGCAGGGGAGGATGTTCACCGGGCGACCGCCAGCGAGGTCTTTGATGTGGCGCTCGATGAGGTGAGCGACCAACAGCGCCGAGCGGCCAAAGCGATCAATTTTGGGCTGATGTATGGGATGAGTGGTTGGGGGCTGGCCAAGCAACTCGATTTATCAAGAAGTGAAGCCAGCGCTTATATCGAGCGGTACTTCGAGCGCTACCCCGGTGTGCGGGCATTTATGGATGAGATTCGCCAACAAGCCAAAGCCCAAGGTTATGTCGAGACCTTGATGGGTCGGCGTTTGTGGACCCCTGAGATACAGTCGAGAAATCCGCAAAGACGCCAAGCGGCGGAGCGCGCGGCGATCAATGCCCCCATGCAAGGAACGGCGGCCGATATCATCAAAAAAGCCATGATTGCGGTAGACGACTGGCTACAAGCGGAGGCAGTGCCGGCCTTGCTGGTCATGCAAGTCCACGATGAATTGGTCTTGGAAGTGGATGAGCACGCCATTGAGGAGGTCTCATCGGGCGTGGTCGCCCGCATGGCTGCCGCCGCTGATTTGGCGGTGCCTTTGGTGGTGGACACGGGCCACGGTCGAGATTGGGACAGTGCACACTAACCAGACATTGTCAAACAATGGGAACTTTTGAGCTGATTCACCGTCTGAATTCATACCATGTACGTGGTGTGATTGATCCCTTCCCCTGGGCCAATCACAACATGGCTCAGCACAACTCTCCCTTCAAAAGCTGAGTCTTACAGGCGGGCCCCAGGTACTCCCTCACCTGGGGCCCTTTTTTATGGGCCTCATCGGGCTATACTGGGCAATAATGCAGGCACCCTGGGGCTATCTGGGGTGTGAGAATGAGATAGCGGGGTCAATTTAAATGTTACATGTGGTGATTTTGGCAGCAGGTGAGGGCAAGCGCATGCGCTCGGCCCTGCCCAAAGTACTTCAGCCCGTTGGGGGACGGCCGATGCTGGCGCATTTGATCGATAGCGTGACTGGCCTGTCGCCTGATCAGATTCACATCGTCATTGGTCAAGGGGCCGAGCAGGTGCAAGCGGCCTTTCCCGAATTCAACGGTCAATGGGTTCATCAAACCGAGCGGCTGGGCACCGGGCACGCCACGCGCCAAGCCATGCCGCAGATTGACGCCGATGCTCGGGTCTTGGTGTTGCCTGGCGATATGCCCTTGGTGCGATCGAGCACTTTGGCGGCGTTGTTGGATGAGCCGGCGGATCTGAGTTTACTGAGCTTTATGGCCGATGACCCGACAGGCTATGGTCGTATTTTGCGGGATGCCCAAGACCGTGTGTTCGATATTCGTGAACAGGCCGATGCGTCGGCGCAAGAAGCGATGGTTAAGGAAGTTAATTCTGGGGTGCTGGTCGCTCGGGCCGAAGATTTGGCCCGCTGGCTGAGTGCCTTGATGCCCAAAAATGTTCAAGGTGAGTACTATTTAACCGACTGTATCGGGCTGGCGGTCGCCGAGGGCATCCGTGTCTCGGGGGTGATCGCAGAGGATGCCCGCGAATTGATGGGTGCCAATGACCGTGCCCAACTGGCGCTGTTGGAGGCGGTGTGGCAGGGACGCTGCCGTCACCAGCTGATGGTTGATGGGGCGGTCTTACAAGATGCCAGAAGTGTCTATGTCAATGGACACGTCAGTGTGGGCCAAGATGTGGTCATCGGCCCCAATGTTTATTTCCAAGGTGAGGTGGTCTTAGGCGATGGTGTGACCATTGGGCCTGGCTGCGTGATCACCGACAGTCAGCTAGAGGCCCGCTCGAAAGTATTGCCCTACAGTGTTTTAGAAGGGGTGAAGACCACCGGCGCGGTATCTGTGGGGCCCTTTGCAAGACTTCGGCCAGGCACTCGATTGGCCGAGGGTGTCAAGGTGGGGAATTTTGTCGAGGTGAAACAAGCGACGGTGGGCGTGGGGTCAAAAATCAATCACCTCAGTTACATCGGTGATGCGGTTTTGGGTGAGGGTGTGAATGTGGGGGCAGGCACCATCACGTGCAACTACGATGGGGTCAATAAACACCAAACCACGATTGATTCTGGGGCTTTTATTGGCTCGAATACTTCATTGGTGGCGCCAGTCCATGTGGGTGAGCAGGCCACAGTGGGCGCTGGCAGTGTGATCAGTAAAGATGTGGAGCCAAACCAATTGAGCCTGACCCGTGCGCCTCAAAAAGAGGTGAAGGGTTGGAAACGACCCACCAAGCCATCATCATGAATCAGTGCCCAGTTTAACGATTGGCGCAATTGTCTGTACTTTCTGACACGGGACGCCACACTGGGGTATTCTTGAAACTAAGTGAAATAGGGGTTCGCGGCGTATATCACCGCACATAACTGTAAAAGGAGCCAGCGTACTCATGACGGATACAGAAACAGTGATTGAGTCAACACCACCGAATCCATCGAACTCGGCGGACAAAGAAACCAACACTTGGGCACTGATCATGCACCTGTCCCTGCTTGCCGGGTTTTTGGTGCCGCTGGCGGGCCTGATCGCACCGGTGGCCATCTATTTGATCAAGAAAAATGACTTGCCGGGTTTGGTGCCACACGGCCATGTGATTTTTAACTGGATCGTCAGTGTCATCATCTACTGCATCATAGTCAGTAAAGTAACCTGCGATCAGATTGCTTGAAGCAGCCGATACGCTTGTAAGTTTGTAGTACCACTTATCATTAGCATCCGTTGGGCTTACTGTAAGTGTACCTGAAATAGTCTTGGCAATCTCGTCTGGTAAGACTGTTGCCTT
>JALQZL010000166.1 GCA_023258355.1 Wenzhouxiangellaceae bacterium
CAGCACATGGGGCGTCAGCGGTTGCAACGGCCGGAGATAGCTGCTCAAACCCCTGCCCGGCAAAGTTTATTGTCTGGCGCTCGCCCTCTTTGTTGACAAATGCCGCCGAAACCGATGAACGCGCATCTGCAGTTGGCGGACTCATTGACATGTCAACCGACTCATCGATGAGTGTCTGATAGATGAATTGCCCCATCATATCATCGCCAATGTAGCTCACGAGCGCGGGTTGACCACCAAAACGTGCCATGGCGATGCTTGCATTTGCCCCGGGACCACCAACCACGAAACGTGAGTCATGCGCATGCATTTTTTCACCTCGCGCAGAGAATTGGTCAATTTCCATAATCAAATCAACAGTGGCTCGACCAGCCACGATTATTTTTGACAGCTCACCCATTTGCGAAAGTAGGGGCACCAAACCCATGGATCCTGACATTAATACAAGCCGGTTTGCCGCTTGCAAGGGCACGCTCGAACGCTGGGCCAATCTCTGTCAGATTTGTTACAAATTCGCCATGTCCACCAAGAGCGGCGGCCACCTGATCATACCGGGCATCACTCAAACCACAGGCAAACACGCGGTCCGGCCCATAGTCACGTTCCTGTATTTTCACCTCTGCATTCCACTGCATATCATTGCCAATGACTGCAACAACAGGCAGGTTTTCTCGCACCGCTGTCTCGAATTCAGCCAAATGAAAGCCAACGGTTCCATCACCCATGAAGGCCAACACATGTTTATCGGGTAACGCCTGTTTGATTGCCATAGCATAACTCAAGCTGCCGCCAATCGCACCCGACACGCCGTTGATCATCACCAGATAACGAGTCAGAACAGACTGAATCCACTGGCCGATTTCACCACCGTCAGACACGGCGACAACGTTATCATGCAAGTCCAAAACATCACTTACAGCAGTGCTGAACGACAGAGAGTTCAATTCATCAACATCACGGTTTCTATCAAAAGCAGAAAAATCACGGCTGGTAATGGCACTCTGTACCGAGTCAGCCCAAGTCGAATCAGCGCTCACAGGTGGCAATTGTGTGAGCATGGCGATGGCCTCCACAGGCGATATCACAACCCCATCATGCAAACGATCACCGAGGTTTCTGCGTGCCTGTGAAACAAGCTGTTCTTCTCCAAGGAAGGCAAACCATTTGGCATCAGCATTAAATGGTCCGACAGCCCCATAGGCCATCGAAAAATCCACAGGCTTACCGACTGGTATGATCACATCAGCAAGGCGCGCTATTGACTTGAAGTTTCCAAGGCGGGGATCGTTTAAACCACGTGGGCTGTCCATTGGCACCACAGGCACACCCAATCTCGTTTCAAGCGAGCGCAACATAGCCGCATGATGCGGCATGCAAAGCGATGGCCCAACGACTATCAACGGTCTTTGTGACGACTTTAAAGCCTCCACAAAACCTGCCGAAGCCTCACTGGGTTCGGTGTTTGTTGTGAGATCCTGCTTTTCACACTGCGGTGAATCCTCAAGTTCATTTGTCAGCATATCTGCTGCAAGCGCAAGATGTACAGGACCCGGAGTGCCTTCACCGACGACCTCGATATTGACTCAATTTCTATGATGACCATTGTGGTGAACGCAGAGGACAAGTTCGGCGTAAAGATTCCAGATGAGGAAGTAAAGAACCTCATCACAGTTGCTGACGCAGTCAACTACATCACCGCAAACCAGGGATAGTTTTGCGAAGAGTTGTCGTTACCGGCATTGGGGCAACTACTCCCCTCGCCGGCAACGCACCTGATAGCTGGAAGTCCCTCCTAGAGGGCCACTCAGGTATTTCAACTCTTGAACAAGAATGGGTTGCTAGGCACGAGCTACCAGTAACTTTTGCCGGCCAGGCCAAAGTCTTGGCAAGCGAGGTTCTCACTCCTCAAGAGGCAAAGCGACTTGACCCCTCGTCCCAGTTCGCTCTGATTTCGGCCCGCGAGGCCTGGGCTGATGCTGGAGAGCCCGAGGTCGAGCCTGAACGTCTTGCCGTCGACTTCGCAACCGGAATCGGCGGTGTCTGGACCCTCTTGGATGCCTACGATGCACTGAACGAGCGAGGCCCCAGGCGAGTACTGCCCATGACAGTCCCAATGCTCATGCCAAATGGTCCTGCAGCAGCGGTCGGCATGGCTCTAGGTGCTCGGGCAGGTGTTCGAACGGCTGTTTCGGCATGTGCCTCTGGCAACGAGTCGATTGCTAATGCCTTCCAGAGAATCATTCGTGAAGAGGCGGACGTCGTGGTTGCGGGCGGCGCAGAGGCGGCAATCCACCCGCTGCCGATTGCTGCCTTTGCGGCAATGCAGGCTCTTAGCAAGAGAAATGACGACCCGCAGGCGGCATCAAGGCCTTATGACACCGGACGCGATGGTTTCGTGATGGGCGAGGGAGCCGGAGCATTGGTGCTCGAGGAGTATGAGAGCGCCAAGTCTCGCGGTGCCAAGATTTACTGTGAGATCGTCGGTGGCTCAGTGACCTCGGATTCTTATCACATCACTGCTCCCGACCCAGAGGGATCAGGAGCCGCTCGAGCCATACTGGCAGCACTGGAGCAGGCAGACGCCAAGCCAGAGGACGTGGAGCATGTAAATGCCCACGCTACCTCCACACCCGTTGGAGATATCGCCGAGTACACGGCTCTAGAGCGAGTCTTTGGCTCCCACACTTCAGAGCTAATTGTCACTGCAACCAAGAGCTCTACGGGTCACCTGCTTGGAGGGGCGGGGGCAATCGAAGCCGTTTTCACCATCCTTGCTC
>JALQZL010000167.1 GCA_023258355.1 Wenzhouxiangellaceae bacterium
GATGTGATAACTTGCGATCTTCGAAGCTCAAGTACGCGAGCCACTGACCTGTTGGCGAAAGCTTTGGCGTGCGATGCGGGCCACGGGTCTGAGTGATTTTAGTCAGCGCTTTCGAGCGAATGTTCACTTGATAAAGATCGGAAACGAGCGGCTCTCGGTAGGCTTCTTTTGACCTGTTCGCACTAAAATAAATTGATTGACTGTCATTGGCCCAACTGATCTGGCCATGGTGATAAGGTCCTTGTGTCAACTGAATGGGCGTCCCACCTGAGGCAGGCACAATGTAAATTTGCCGATAACCCTCAGGAAGATAGCCCGCGCCATCCGCGCGGTACTGTGCCTGATCGATATAGATCGGTGGCGCCGCCCATTGCGCGCCCTCGGGACGGCCCGGTAAGTTAACTGGCGCACTCGCCGCCTCTTTTGTCAGCATGACAAACGCCAGCCATTGACCATCAGGTGACCATGTGAGCTGCCCTGGCCCACTGGGAAGCTGAGTCAACTCACTCGAGCGACCAGAGTGCATCCACATCATATGAATTTGACCATCGACAACATAAGCCAGCCGATCATCATCAGGCGACCAGCGTGGTGAACTGGCATTGATGTGTTGCTCAGTCACAGGCTCTGGAACACCAGCGTTGCCTGAGTCATCGACCGCGATGACCCAAACACCATTCATAGCGCGGTCATTCATGCGATCCATCCACGTTCGAACAAAGGCGATGTGCTCCCCGCCATGGCTTGGCTGTGGATCTGAAACAGCCTGCAGCATAAAGACATCGTCATAGCGCAGAGGTTTAATTTCGTCTGCCAACACCGTGGCAGAAAAAAGCGCTAACGATAAGCTCATCAGCGCAACGAGAAGGGATGGGCTTTTGTTAATGGTCAGAACACGCATGGTTTGGCTCCCAGTGAGTGATTATTTAACCTTCTTATCTTAGAGCATTGCCATGGGGATGGAAACCTGGAGAAAAGCCAGCTGATTTGGACATCCCGCATTCATGTGAGCGTTATGGGCTCAGTAATCACCAAAGATGGGCTGAAAGAAAATAGGCTTGAGATCAGGGAGGGGCCGATCTGGCAAGCATTCTCTGCAGCGCACCCCAGTGCCCTCCCCACAGACGCCACAGTTGTACAGCGCGACACCACATGGACAACGCTCCGCTGCTTTGTAACATTGCGCGATGCGCCAGCCGCAAAACGCACCACCACCGATCGCGCAGACGACCGCAGCGACAGGAACAGCGCACGGCCAACCCTCTGTGCTCTGGAAATCCACCAAATCTTTGGCCGCAACAACATGTGTCTCATCAAGGTAGTGTGCGGTGACCACCAAATCATGAAAGTCGATCTCATACGCCAAAGGATGACCATCTAGGGTGGTTGTGCCATAGACCATGCCCTGAGTGGGCACGCCCCCGCAGTGCTCGGTCTGCTCAGAGGCATTGTGTTTGGTGAGCGGTGAGAGTGACTGCGCATTGAAAGACTCGGTATCGAAGGTCGAAAAGTAACTGTCTGGGTCTTGGGTCTGAGCTTGCTCAATGGCACGGTATATTTTTTCAATAAAGCTTTCCTCAATGGGATTGGCTTCGGCGGGTGTACTCATGCCAACGACCGCTAGCAACATCCCAGCCAAAGGGAGGAGATGGGCGACAAATGGTTTCACAATCATGATCAAGGTTCCTCGGTGATGAAGTAAGTGGACTTCCAGACTAGTCTTAAGAGGTCCGCTCACCCATCGGAGAAAGGTAACACCGAGGCAGCCATTCAACGCGTCGCTTCGCCAGAATTTGACGGCAAACGTCGACGGTAAAGTCAGAATAAGTGGTGCGCGCCCAAGACATCTGGCGCGGTCGGTGGATTATGGCGCTTTGCTAAATAAGAACTCTTGCATGCCATTGCTCAAGACGACCGTGCTTTGAATGCTAAGGCCCATCAAACTGTTCTCAAGATGCTTTGGTGTGTAGCGCGGGCTGGGCACTGAAGTCGCCACAGGTGCCAGGTCGATAGACCAGTGGTGACCGGCTTGACTGATTTGACAGGTTGGCGCTTGGGCGGGCATGGTGGGTGAGGCATATTCAATCAACGCATGGACTAAGGCACGCGGCTTTAAATACGGTTGGAGCACCTCCGAGAAGAGTTTAAGACAGTCGCTGTCGAGGTAGTTCAAACTGCTCCAACAAAAAATGTAATCCGCAGGCTCTAAGGCAAAGGGCGCAAGGTCTTGTTCAATCCACGCCCTTTTTTGTTTCCGTGTCTCGGCCTGTCTCCAGCGTGTCAGTTTGTTCGCCATATCCATCGCATCCAGTCGAACGCGATGGCCATTGAGGGCTTGGATCATTGAGGGTGTACCTACGCCTAAGTCGATCATGATCCAGCGCTGGGATGCATCAAGCGCCCCCATCAAGCGCCCCAATAAGGGCGCTTGAATGTTCTCTGCGATGGGTGCGACAGCCTGCATCGGGCGTGTACTTGAGACGCTACAAACCTCGGATGATTACTTTTTACCCGATTGGGCTAAGTTGGCCACACTGGGGTTCTCATCGATCGGCTTGGGCGCTGCTGGCACTGCCTTGGGCACAGATTGTCCGAAGGCTTTTTTCAAATCCTCGGTTTCTGAGTCCATCTCGACCGTGCCACTGAAATAACCCCCTTGCTCCAGGCTAACTGCTGGCGCAACAAGGCGTCCTGTAACGTGGGCACTTTTCCGAACCACAATCGATTCTGAGGCGAAAACATTGCCCTCGATTTTGCCTTCCAAAATAAT
>JALQZL010000168.1 GCA_023258355.1 Wenzhouxiangellaceae bacterium
GCAACGGATGCGCTGGCGCTCAATGTGGTTGATGTCATCGCCGAAGACTTGGATGAGTTGCTTGTCGCCATCAATGGGCGAGAAGTCAAAATGCACCAAGGCACGGCCGTGATTGATGTCTCAGGCGCAACTGTCGAGGTGATCCAACCTGACTGGCGAAACCAATTGCTCGCTGTGTTGACCAACCCCACTTTGGCCTACATTCTTTTGATGGTGGGTATCTATGGGTTGGTGCTGGAAGGCTACAACCCAGGCGCGTTGGTGCCGGGTGTCATCGGTGGGATCAGTTTGCTTTTGGCGCTCTACGCCTTCCAAATCTTGCCCATTAACTTTGCTGGACTGGCTTTGATGTTATTGGGGTTTGCGCTGATTGCTGTCGAGTTGTTCGTGCCCTCGTTTGGCATCTTAGGGATCGGTGGCGTGGTAGCGGTGGTCTTTGGCTCGGTGATCTTAATGGACTCAGGCGTGCCCGGGTTTGCAATCAACACAGGCTTGGTGATGGCGATGGGGCTCAGCGCTGCGCTGCTGTTTGGGATGATCATCTACATGGTTACTCGTGCGATTCGCCGGCCTACCGTGACGGGAACCGAGGCGTTAATGGGACAGCGTGCAGAGGTCATCAGTGCGTTCGAAAACGGCCATGGCCGAGTTCATTTAGATGGCGAGGATTGGCATGCCACCAGTGCTGATGCCTTGTCCGTGGGTGATTGGTCTGTGGTGGATGGGATTGAGGGGCTGACGCTCAAAGTCAGCGCAAGTGAGACATAAAGCCTAGCAGCTAGGCAGGAGAACGAGCATGGGTTTGGACTTTATTTATTTTCTAACCACCGTCTTGGTGGTCTTGGGCGTGGTGATCGCCAACACGATCAAAGTCTTGCGAGAATACGAGCGTGGCGTCATTTTCACCTTAGGGCGCTTTTATAAGGTCAAGGGCCCTGGCTTGATCATCGTGATCCCGTTCATCCAGCAGATCGTGAAAGTCGATCTTCGCACGATTGTTATGGATGTGCCGACTCAAGACGTGATCAGTTTCGATAACGTCTCGGTCAAAGTCAATGCGGTGATTTACTACCGCGTCGTCGATCCACAAAAAGCGATCATTAATGTCGAAAGGTTTATGGACGCCACCAGCCAGTTGGCGCAGACCACTTTGCGCTCGGTGCTCGGCAAGCACGAGCTTGATGAAATGTTGTCTGAGCGCGATAAGCTCAACGAGGATATTCAAACCATTTTGGATCGCCAAACTGATGGTTGGGGTGTCAAGGTATCTAACGTTGAGATCAAACACGTCGATCTGGATGAGTCGATGATCCGCGCCATTGCCAAGCAGGCCGAAGCCGAGCGTCAGCGTCGCGCCAAAGTGATCCATGCCATTGGTGAACAGGAGGCGGCGGAGAAACTCGTCGAAGCAGCCAATAAATTGGGCGAGGCAGGGGGTGCGATGCAGCTTCGCTACATGCAAACGCTGACCGAAATCGGTGGCGAGCAAAACACCACGGTCTTGTTCCCGATGCCCATTGATTTGATGGAAGGGCTAAAACAGCTCACCAAAAAATCAAGCTAAGCCCCTCTTTTGACGCCTTAGTCATCCCAATCGGGCGAGAGCGATGCCGGCGCGCACAGGCGCCGGTGCTTTTCTAAGGCACCAATTTTCTGATGGTCCTCAGCGCTCAGCGAAAAATTAAAAATGTCAAAATTTGACTGAGCGTGATGCGGATTGGTCGTCGCTGGGATGGCAGCGACACGGTCTTGTTCAATCAACCACCTAAGCGCCACTTGGGCCGCTGATTTGTCATATTGCGCCCCAATTTCCCACAGCACGGTGTCATTAACCACGCCCGCTTTCGCCAGGGGCATATAGGCTGTCAAAATAAGGTTGTGTCTGGCCAAGACGCGGCGCAATCGTTCTTGACCCAAGTAGACGTGATATTCCACCTGATTGGTGGCCAGGGCATCTGGCCCACAAAACGCCACGGCTTGTTCGGTCTGGTCAATATTAAAGTTCGACAAGCCAATGTGGTGGGCCAAGCCATCGGCTTTGGCGCGCATCAAGCCCTCAAGGGTCGGGTTCATGCCTTGCCCCTCAAACTTTGGCCAATGGAGTAAGAGAAGATCGACATAATCGGTTTGCAAGCGATCTAGACTTTCTCTGACAGACGCCAGTAAGTCCTCAGGCGTGTAACGGTCGACCCAGACTTTGGTGGTGATGAACAACTCAGACCGCGGGACACC
This sequence comes from Wenzhouxiangellaceae bacterium, assembly GCA_023258355.1. Classification (GTDB taxonomy): domain Bacteria; phylum Pseudomonadota; class Gammaproteobacteria; order Xanthomonadales; family Wenzhouxiangellaceae; genus Wenzhouxiangella. The sequence continues at coordinate 2,233 of JALQZL010000168.1, forward strand.
GCCTGTGGCAATGGCACGACCCACACCGGCTTCATTGCCATAGATCTGGGCGGTGTCAATGTGGCGATAACCAATCGCCAAAACTTCCGGCAACATACGGTCTAGCACCTCGTCACTTAACTCCCAAGTCCCAAACCCCAAAGCAGGCATGTTCAATCCATGGGCTGCCAAAGTCGGTACGTCTGACATGATGTCCTCTCCAGTCTTAATTATTTCCGTGGTTTTTGGGCGTTGCCAAGCGAGTGGCTACGCAGTCTATGTTGGCTCAAGTGTGTGGGATGTCAAGGGCTGTTGAAGCGGTTTTTAACCCCAACATAGTGCTGAGCGGAGTACCTGAGCGAGTCAATTTCTTCATCACGCAACGCCCGGACGGCCACCGCGGGTTGACCCACATACAAGTAACCCGAGGCGAGCACTTTGCCAGGAGCGACCAATGCACCCGCACCCACCATGACATCAGATTCGATCACCGCACGGTC
>JALQZL010000169.1 GCA_023258355.1 Wenzhouxiangellaceae bacterium
TTGGTCATGGTATCGCTGATATGCGGCATGAGCTCTCTCGGCGCCAGTAGCCGGATGGGATCGATAGCCGGCAGAACGATTGCGCTCTATCTGTTTACTACCGGTGTGGCCGTATCGCTGGCTTTGATCGCGGCGGTGGTGATTGAGCCTGGCATCGGGGCCAGTCCCGAGGTGCTGGTGGAGCGTGAAATCGCGGCACAGCCCTCCTTTTTCCAAGTATTGGTGGATATGGTGCCCAGCAACCCAGTGGCTGCCATGGCCAATGGCGACATGTTGCCGATCATCGTGTTTGCGGTGTTAGTGGGTTTGTCCATCGCCTTATCAGGCGAGGCTGGGGGGCGCATGGGTCATTTATTTAATGACTTAAATACAGTGGTGATGCGTTTGGTGGGCTTTGTGATGTTGATGGCTCCTTTTGGCGTCTTTGCACTGATTACGGTGCTGGCCGCGACCACGGGTTGGTCTACTTTTGTGGGGGTCTTGAAGTACGTCTTGTTGGTGTTGGCCATGCTGGTAGTCCACGCTCTTATCACCTACGGTTTGGTGTTAAAAATAGCGACAGGCCTGAGTCCTCGCCTCTTCTTTTCTAAAATGCGCGGGGTCATGGCGTTTGCCTTTTCCACCGCCTCAAGTGCCGCCACCATACCAGTGACCTTGAAAACAGTGCAGCAACAGTTAGGGGTCAGTAATAAGGTCTCCTCATTCACTGTTCCGCTAGGGGCGACCATCAACATGGATGGCACAGCCATCATGCAAGGGATTGCTGCTGGGTTTATCGCGCAATACTATGGCGTGGACTTAACACTGGGCCAATATGCGATGGTGGTGGTCATGGTGATCATTGCCTCTATTGGGGCAGCCGGCGTGCCAGGGGTTGGGCTGGTGCTATTGGCTGGGGTTTTGGCGCAAGTCGGGTTGCCCGCCGAAGGGATTGCCTTGATTCTCGGGGTGGATCGCTTGCTGGACATGACTCGGACGGCGGTCAATGTCACAGGTGATGCTGTGGTCACCACCGTGGTGGCCAAAAGCGAGGGTGAGCTCGATACTGACATCTACCACCGCGCTTATTGATCATGGATGTCGTGGCCCTGTCAATCCGAGCTGCGGAGGCGACAATCTGCCCATTTTCAGGTATCCTTACGGCTGGCTTTGTGCGCGCACGAGGCCATTGACACTATAAAAATCTGATAAAGCCGAACGATTGACTCTTTATTTATAACGCCGACCCAATCCCCATCGAATGATCATTATTTCTGCCAGTGTTATTATCCTCACGCTTGTCCTTGCTTTGGCACGGCCAACCGTATTCGGCTACCGCATTGAACACGGCACAGCAGCGACTTTGGGCGCGCTGTTGACTCTAGCCAGTGGTTTGGCTGAATGGTCTTTGGTGATCCAGACGCTCAAGATGCTCAGTTATCCGATCCTGACCATCATCAGCCTCATGATGATTACCAAAATTGCTGAGATGGCAGGTTTGGCTCAACGCTTATCGGTGTTTGTCATTCAAGCCGGTCGTGGTAGCGGGAAACGGCTCTTCGCGTTGATCTTTTTTACAGGGACAGCGGTGGGCATGGTGTTCACCAATGATGCCGCGATTTTAATGTTCACACCCCTGATCTATCTCATGGTCGAAGAAATTGCTGATCCTGAGTGGACGCTTAAAGACAAGCTCCCGTTTTACTTTGCGGTGTTGTATGTGGGCAACTTGGCAGGGCTTTTGATTATTTCCAACCCCATCAATATCATTGTGGGCTCGTTTTTTAATCTGAGCTTTAGTCAATACGCCTTTTGGATGTTCTTTCCAGCGGCGATGAGTGTGCTGGTGAGCTTTGTGGGGTTGCGGATTGCTTTCCGTGGTCAAATTCCCGTCAGTTATCGTCTTCCTGAAAAGTTACCCTCTGAACCTTTATCCCGCATGATGAAGATTTGTGGCGTCGTCATTGCCTTGACCTTGGTGGGCTTTTTCTTGCAAGGGCTGACCAGCATACCGATTGCTGCCGTCGCGGTGGTGGGCGCGCTCGCACTGCTCTTGTTGCACAAACGTGAGGGACACGCCATCAAACCAGTGATTCAAGGCGTTGAGTGGTCCGTGTTGGTGTTTGTGATTGGTATTTTTATCGTGGCGATGGGCGCGCGGAATGCGGGGCTGACGAACCTATTCAGTGACCTGATTATGATGCTGGCTGGGCAGTTAGGTAGTTGGACGTTGCTTCCAACGATCTCCTTGGTTGCAGGCATCACCTCAGCGATTATCAACAACCACCCCACCGCTGATTTAATGATTTGGGTCGTGCAAGATTTAGGCCTCAATGACACCCAGCAGATGTTCGCGGTCTTTGCCGCGCTGATTGGTGGTGATTTAGGGCCGAAAATGCTCCCCATTGGCTCGCTGGCGGCTCTGATGTGGTTTAGAATCCTCCGCCAATATGGGGTGGAGGTATCCTATTGGCGCTACATCAAGATTGGGGTGCCAGTCACACTGGCCGCGATCTTACTTGCCGTCGCCGTGCTGTACCTGCAGATTGTCCTCGCGGGTATCGAGATGCCCATTTACTAAGTCGGGCGTCCTAAGCCAAGCCCCACTGGCCAGGCTTTAAGGCTCTTGCTCATCCTCTTGTTCAGGTTGATCAGGGCGCTCTTTTTTCATGCCCTCCACATCGTCGATGCCGACCGATGCACCCACCATC
>JALQZL010000016.1 GCA_023258355.1 Wenzhouxiangellaceae bacterium
TGCTGGCACATGCTGGAGCGCAGCAAGTCGATCTTATTGTGATCGGGCACCACGGCAAGGGACCTATTGAGAGCTTTATGCTGGGTTCCGTCGCCAAGGGTATTGTGGATGGGGCAAGGTGTACGGTCACGGTGACCCGATAACACCCGAGGTAGCAAAAAAGCTTTAGAACCCGCCGGTCACAGACAGGCCACCGTCGGCAGTGACAATTTGTCCCGAAAGCCATCTTGAATCATCACCTGCCAAAAAGGCGATGACGCGCGCAATGTCTTCAGGTTCTGCCAACCGCCGAAGAGGCGTGGTGGTCTCGAAGTAACGGACCATTTTTTCGTTCGCCAATAAGGCCTGAGCAAAATCTGTCTTCACAAGGCCAGGTGCGACGGCATTCACACGGATGCCATCGGGACCCAACTCAAGACATAGATTACGCACCAGTTGGTTCTCCGCAGCTTTTGACATGCCATAGACACCAATGGCTTGGTTGCCAAACTGACCTGCGATTGATGATACCAACACGACTGACCCGCCACCCGATGCTCGAAGCGCAGGGCGAGCCAAATGGGCTAACCGCATTGATGCGTAGACGTTGTTCCTCATAATGAGATCGAAAGCCGCCTGATCCACTTGATCAGATGGACCGTAGACGGGATTACTTGCCGCATTGATCACAACAGAATCAAGTTGCCCGTAATGGGCAAGGGTCTTTTCTACCAATTGTTCGAGATCAGACTCGTGACCAATGTGGCAGGCAACGGCCACCGCTTCACCACCGGAGTCTTTGATGGCATCGACAACCGCTTGGCAACTGTCTTGATGGCGACTGGACACCACCACTCGATATCCTCGAGATGCCAGAAGTTCTGCGGTGGCCCGACCGATCCCTCGGCTTGATCCTGTGATGATGACAACGGGTTGATCGCTCATAAATTCTCCTGACCTTAGGCTAACGTATGTTGCTCATGCGGCAAGTGTTCGACGCAGTTCAACCGAATTAACTCCCAACCTGATTCAGGCGTGAATGACAATTCGGTTACCGAAGCATTGTACAGGGTGACGTTGCACTGCCTTTGCCATGCCAGCGACTCATCCATGAGCTTTGCAACGAGCGTACTGATGACGCCTGCAGAAGTGACCGAGACGACGGTGCGCCCCTTTGACACGTACTCGGACCAAGCCTCCGTCACATCAATCACTCGACGATAGAAGGCATCCCATGGGCCGTTGTGCGCACAAGACAATCGACCACTTTGCCACTCGCCAAGGACCGATGGGAACCACGCCAAAAAAGTGTCTAAATACGCCTTAGGATCGGCCAGCTGAGATTCATCGGGCACCGCCAAGCCTAACGTGCCCCCTTGCGCCATGGCCGCCGTGATTAATTGGTCCACCCGATATTCATTTAACCGCTCATCCACGGCCGCCTTCATCGGCAACGTCATGGCCTCGACCGTTTGGTGATGACGCTTCAAGGAGCCAGAACAGACGTGGGTGTCAGGGTAGGATGAAACGAGTCCATTTAAACGCTCACCGACATGCTTAGCCTGCACCCAGCCGACATCTGAAAGCCGATCATAGTCCTCGGTCCCCAATGACCCTTGGCCATGTCGCACCAACACCAAGCGTCCTGAGGTGCGCTCAGTGGTCATCCAATGCCACACTGGCCGCCACGTCTGGCGAGATATTGTTGGTGATATTCCTCAGCTCGCCAAAAATTGCCCGCTGGCTCAATGGCCGTGGCAAGGGGTACCTGGTACCGGCCCGATTGATCAAGCGCTGTCTTGGCCTGTTCAGCAATCATTTGCTGAGATGGGTCATGACAGAAAATGACGGATCGATATTGACGCCCGACATCAGGTCCTTGACGGTCGACTTGGGTAGGATCGTGAAGCGCAAAAAAGGCGTCAACAAGGGCTCTATAACTGAGTTTTGTCGGGTCAAAGATCACTTCAACCACTTCCGCATGCCCGGTTTGACCAGTGCAGACTTGTTCATAAGTGGGCTGGTCCACATGGCCACCCATATACCCCACGCTGGCATCTTCCACACCGTCAAGCTTTCTGAATCTGGACTCGACTCCCCAGAAACAGCCAGCCCCGAAAGTAGCCTTCTCAAATCTTGTCTCTGAATTGATGTCACTCACTGTTTTCCCAGCCTCTTTTCAACGTTCCAGGTGAAGCGTATTCTATCTGAACTGGTCGCGTTACAATGTCGACGTGAGTTCTTCAACCACCTTTCTTTGGCACGACTACGAGACGTTCGGGGCTAACCCGCGGTTTGATCGTCCTTGTCAGTTTGCTTATCTGAGAACTGACCAAAACCTTGAACCCATCGAATCCCCCCAAATCTTATACTGCCAACCCACTTTAGATGTGCTACCCCACCCCAAAGCATGCGCCATTACGGGGATTACTCCCCAGCTTGCCTTAGCGCGTGGCGAGCCAGAACCTCGTTTTGCTCAACAAATTTTTGATGTGATGTCTCGTCCGGGCACCTGTGCCGTGGGCTACAACAGTTTTAGATTTGATGACGAGATTACTAGGCACCTCTTCTGGCGCAATTTCCTAAGCCCCTACCAACGGGAGTTTTCAAATGGCAATAGCCGCTTTGATCTGATCAATGTGATGAGGCTGATGCGTGCACTGAGGCCAGATGGGCTCCATTGGGCAGATTATGATGACGGTAGGCCCAGCTTTCGGTTGGAAGACTTGGCGCAGGCCAACGGCCTAGACACCGAATGCGCCCATGATGCGCTGGTCGATGTCGAAAACACATTGGGGCTCGCCCAGATGGTGAAAAAGCAGCAGCCAAAACTCTGGGATTGGGCCCTGTCTTTGAGAGACAAAGCACTGGTCGACCAACTCCTGTGTCAGGGGCAACCCTTATTGCATGTCACCTCATTCTTCGCACCCTACCCCGGTAGCCTCAGTGCAGTCCTTCCACTTGGGCCTCACCCGAAGATGAGGACCCAATGGTTGGCATGGGACCTAAGAGTGGATCCTGAGGCGTATTTGGCCCAAGAACCTACCGAGCTGATCGAAACATTGAGCAACCCATCCAGCGATCATGGCCACTCGCCCCGCTCGCCCTTGATTACCATCAAAATCAACGCCGCACCGATGCTTGCACCAACAACGGTCGCCGACAGCGGCACCAGACAGCGCCTGGCATTAGAGACCGAGGCAATCGAAGATCATGCCAAGCGCCTGGGCCAGCATCCTGACTGGATCAGCCAAGTTTTGGGGGCTCATGCTGACTCAAAGCGCGATGGGCGTGAAATTACCGATCCTGAGGAAGACCTCTATGGAGGCTTCATACCTCGATCAGACCAGCCATTGGTCAATCGTGTCCCGCAAATGACGGGCAGCGATCTGACAGATCTGGGTGAGCCGTTCAGTGATCCACGGCTTAACGCGTTACTCTTCCGGTACCGGGCACGTTACTGGCCTGAGTCACTCAACGCCGACGAGCGCACCCATTGGCTCACCTATTGCCGGGAAAAATGGGATGGTGGTGTGCCTCATCCGGGATTATCTTTGACTGAATATGCCAATGAGACCGATGCGGTCGCTAGGGAGCACCCAGAGCAGGAGGAATTGTTGGTGGCTCTTAAAAACTGGCCTGACTCAGTCACATTTTAGATTCGTCCCAGTATCCAAAAAACAATAACTTAGCACGCTTTTGTGCAGTAGTACTTTCGAATGTTATGCACAAGCCTCTGATTCATCGTTTCACATTTTTATCACATCACAATCTGGCAATGACAACGCAAGACAAGCAGACTTAAGTGATTGATTTAATGGTATTTTTTTGAATTGTATAAATTTTATACAAATCGCTATGACTGCGATATCCAGACAGATGGGCTAACTTTGCCCACAGTGTTATCCACAGCTTTTGTGGATAACATCACAAACCCAGTCTGGATCAAGCAGATGGCACCGAATCGATTTGGTCTAGCAGGGGAAGCGGCAGGGTCTCGGTCGACGGATAGGCCCGACCCGTCAGCCGTTTTCTACCCCGTTCTTGACCCAGCGCTCGCCTCAATACCTGATCTGATCTGGGTGAAACCCATTCAACAACGCTCCCATCATCAAATTGCATCATCAACACTGTTGGGGGCTGACCCTCCCGCCCAGGTTTAGCGACGACCGCCTCGATGCGCTTCCCCACGATTTGGTCCCGAAAATCAGCGGTTGAGATGGATGCAGTTTTGGGTTTCTGACCTCTAGAAAAGACGCTTCTTCCTTGATTTTGCATGGTGTTCTCCTTTTCAAGTCGAGCTAACAACGCTTCCTAGAGTTCATTAAAACCCACGACTTTCTCAAAACGTGAGAAGCAACCAAGCCTCTGATAATAGGAGATATCGCACCTTTAACCGAGTTTGTATCGGATGGTCTCAATTGAGCTAAGACCTCTATTCTGATGTGAGTGCTGTCCAGTCTATCAAGGCATGCACTCCACCAAAACTTTTCACTTTAAGTCGGACAAGGAGTCACTTATGACCATGAAAACCATGCTCTCCACCCTACTCTTGGCAGGCGTGCTTGCCTTGAGCCTGCCATCAACCCTATGGGCTCAATCAAGCCGAGTGGACATTAACACGGCAACTGCGGAAGAAATATCAGACCAGCTTGTTGGCATCGGCCCTTCCAAGGCCGAGGCTATTGTTGCTTATCGTGAGGAGTTCGGCGCTTTTGAAGATGTTGATGAGCTAATCAACGTGCGGGGCATTGGACTGAGGACAGTGGATCAGAATCGAGATCGGCTAACGGTAGGTGACCCAAATTTGGCTTTTTAAACTGGTGTCATCCAGCGGATGGGCTTAGGCCCATCCGTTTGGACTTTGTTACTCACTAGCGCATGGGTTGACGAGAGCCAAAGGCATGAGCCAGCGTTGATCGATCAGTATGCTCCAACTCGCCACCTAGGGGCACACCTTGCGCAAGGCGGCTCACACCAATACCTTCCCGTGTTGCCATCTCTCTTAAATAGTGAGCTGTCGCTTCACCCTCCACCGTAGTGTTGGTTGCGATGATCATTTCTTGAATTGGCTCGTCCGCCAAACGACGCGCCAGCATGCTCAGCCCCAACTGCTCCGGCCCGATCCCATCCAGCGGTGACAATCTTCCCAACAGCACAAAATAGCGGCCTCGGAAGCCTGTGGCACTCTCAATCGCCAACACATCAGCTGGGCTCTCCACGACGCAGAGTGTGTGCGCCTCACGATCCGAGCTCTCACAAACCCTGCAAAGATCATTCACGGTGAAATTGCGGCACAATTGGCAACGCTGGATGCGAGACATCGCCTCTCCCAGTGCCACACTCAAGCGTCGGCCACCCTCCCGATCGCGCTCTAATAATTGCAATGCCATACGCTGAGCAGATCGTTTACCTACGCCTGGCAAGCAGCGAAGGGCCTCCAGTAATTCGTCAAAAGGGTCGCTTTTCAAGGCAATTGAAAACCTGGTGGCAAGTTGAGACCACTCGTCAGCCCAGCCATTTTCTGTTGGCTTTGCTCTTGTACCTTATTGATCGCATCATTTAGCGCTGCCGCCACCAAGTCTTCTACCATCTCGAGATCAGCACCAATGTCTGGATCAATGCGCACTTTTCGGACCTCATGTCGACCATTCATGACCACTTCAACCATGCCACCACCAGCTTGACCAGTGACTTCGATCTGCCCCAACTCCTCCTGGGCTTTTTTCATCTGCTCTTGCATTTTCTGCGCTTGCTGCATGAGCTGTGCGATATTGCCTTTCATCCTTAGTGACTCCTTGTATCTATGGGCCTGATGGACTCTGGAAGTACTTGTGCATCAAAACGCTGCTTTAGCTTCTGAATGAGTGGATCTTGATCAATTGCTGTTTGCGCGTCTAGATTTGCAGCCTCAACCTTTTCAGAGGCCATCTCAGCAGGAGTTTGCTGTGTCTGATTGGTGACTGTCGCTAAGGTGATTTTCACCGGAAGCCCGAAATGCTCAGTCATGGCCTTCGACAGGGTCTCTTTAAAACGATCTGTTGTCAGCACTTTGTCATCATCTTTGACATTAAATGTGATTTGATCACCGCGCATCTTCTCCACTGTTAACAATCCCGCCACCGCCTTAACCGAGCCATTTAAAGGTAACGCGTCTAGGACATCTGACCACTGCGCAGGTGAAAAGTCGAGCCCCGAGGCTTTGGGTGAATTCACCGACTGATCCACACTGGCATCAGGTGACAAATCATGATGACTTGATCCAGTGGGTGACCCGCCTTTTGCGCTGTTGGCAGGGCTAAATGCAAATAATCGCAGTATGGTCATCTGACACCCTGTTTGCTGGCTAGGCGCCCAGTCGAGGTCTTTTCGACCCATGACCACGATCTGATAAAAAAGCTGCAAATCTTCAGGATCGAATTTTGCTGCAAGCCCAACGAGATCTTCCCAGTCATCCCGAGAGTCATCACGGTAATCCGGCAACTGTTGAATTAACCCCACCCGGTGCAATGCTTCGGCCAAGTCACTCAATAGTTGCCCCAGGTCTCTGGCTTGTGCAAAGACTTCATCGACAATGGCAATGGCCTGACTTGGCTGGTTATCAGCAAGAGCCTGTAGCAAGCCATGAACGTGACGCTGCTCAACACTGCCTAACATCTCTCTGACACTTTGATCTTCCAGCCCATTTTCTGCCGCCAAGGCCTGATCGAGCAGGCTAAGCCCATCGCGCATGCTGCCATCGGCGGCAACAGCCAACCGGCGAAGTGATTCGGGCGGCGCATTCAACTCTTCGGACTGGCAAATTGTCTGCATTTGTTCTGTGATTTGACTAACGGAGAGTCGCCGCAGGTTAAATTGCAGACACCGAGACAAGATGGTGACTGGAATTTTTTGAGGATGGGTCGTGGCCAACACAAATTTGACATGCTCGGGTGGCTCTTCGAGCGTTTTGAGTAACGCATTGAAACTATGGAGCGACAACATGTGAACCTCATCGATGAGGTAAACCTTGAATCTGCCTTGCGCTGGCGCATACTGAACATTGTCCAAAATATCCCGCGTGTCATCGACCTTGGTTCGGGACGCCGCATCAATCTCCAAAAGATCCACAAAGCGCCCCTCATCAATGGCAACGCAATGCTCACACTGGCCACATGGCTCGGCGCTGATTCCCTCCAAACAGTTCAGTGACTTGGCCAAGATCCTTGCGATTGTTGTCTTTCCCACGCCTCGAGTGCCCGTAAACAAAAAGGCGTGGTGGATCCGCCCTTGCTCCAATCCATGCGTCAATACCTTGACAACATGGTCTTGGCCGACCAACTCTGAAAACGTCTTAGGACGCCATTTTCTTGCAAGAACTTGATAGCTCACGATTGTCTCAATGTCCGCAGATTCATGGATGCCGACGTGGCAAATTCAAAGTTTAAGTGTACACGATTAGGCGAATTTCATTGCCCAGTTGGTAATTTCCACGGCACTTTGAGATAATGCGTGGCTGGTGGTCCCTATTGGTCTTCCCACACTGTTTCTGATGTGAACCCCGTCAGGCCCGGAAGGGAGCAGCGGCAGCAACGGACGCAGGTGCTGGGGTCGGGCTGATGGGGGCCACCTCATTCTTTCCCAAGCGACACCGCTATACTGTTATGTCATCTTTCATGTTCAAGAGTGCGCCATGAGAAAAACAAGAGTTCCGCAGATCACCTCAGCCAAAACCTGGGTCAGCATCGTCTTTCTCCTCTGTGCCTTCGTGATATCCAATGCAGGGGCGAGCGACCTCCCTCGCGTCTGGCTAGAGACAACACACGGGCCGATTCTTCTGGAATTAGACGACCAAAAAGCGCCTGTGACCACTGAGAATTTTCTCAATTACGTCAATTCAGGCTTCTACGATGGGAAAATTTTTCATCGTGTCATTAGCGGATTCGTGATTCAAAGTGGGGCCTATGATGCCGATCTGGTTTTCCATGAACCCACGCAAGACACGATTGAGAGTGAAGCCAAAAATGGCCTGTTCAACCAGCCTTACACGATTGCCATGGGGCTAGTCGGTGGCGATGTGGACTCTGCTCAAGCTCAGTTTTATATCAATGTGGGTAACAATGACCACCTTGACGCTGACTATACGGTTTTTGGTACTGTCATTGCCGGCCAAGCTTCCGTGGAGAGAATTTCAAAACTCCGGACCATCGGTGAAGATGTCCCACTAGAGGCACCGAGAATTAAACGGGCTGTTCAAGTCGAGAAATATCCGCTGATGCCTCTGCACACGGGCTCTTGGTACAACGTGGAGACTTCAGGCACAGGCTTTAATATCGAGATCACTCATGATGCCTCAACTGAGTCTGGTCCATTGGCCATTGTTTATTGGTATGATTTCTCTGCTGGTGAGCAAATTTGGCTCACAGGCGTCAAGGACTTTGAATGGGGAAATCACATGGTCACTGTTGACCTACTGACCGCAGAAAGCCCTGTGAACAATGCCGACTTTCGTCAGCCACCCGAAGGCAGTGCCTTCACAACTTGGGGAACACTCACCATCGAGTTTTTAAGTTGCACCGAGGGCTTGTTGACTTTTGACTCTCCGACCATCGGATCGTCGGTCGTCAGCGTCACTCGGCTCAGCACGCCTGTCGGCGAGAGTTGTGAGAGCCTCTAATCTAGGCCTCGTGTAATGCCTTTGCGCCTACTTGCGATTGGCGATATGCACCTGGGGCGACCTGCCAGCAAGTTGCCTCAAGAGCTAGTCAGTCGCGCCCATGAGCTCAATGCAGTGGCAGCGTGGCTTAATACGGTTGACTTGGCGATTGAATCTGGCGTGGATGTTGTTGCTCTGGCTGGCGATTTAATCGATCAGGAAGATAATCTGTTTGAAGCTTACCGACCCTTAGAGCTTGGCACACGAAAGCTGGTGGACGCGGGCATTGAGGTGGTCGGTGTCAGTGGCAACCACGATGTCAAGGCACTACCCAGATTGGCAGAATCGCTTGATGCGTTCAAACTGCTCGGTGCTGGGGGACGATGGGAAACCCATGAGATCAGCAAACACGGACAAAACTTAACCCTTCATGGATGGTCTTTCCCTACCGTTGTGGTGCGGGATAACCCTCTTCAAGGGCATAATTTCATTACTGGTCCTGGTATCAATTTGGGTCTTTTGCATTGCGATCGAGATCAGTCTGATTCCCGCTATGCCCCTGTTTCCTCACAATCACTGGTCAATGCAGGACTAGACGGGTGGCTACTTGGGCATATTCACAAGCCAGATCATCTATCCAAAGACAACCTGAGCGGCTATCTCGGTTCGATTGCTGGCCTTCATGTGGGTGAGCAGGGTCCCCGCGGACCATGGCTTATCGAGATCAATAAGGGAAAAATAGAGCAAGTCACACAGTGGCAAGTGGCGCCACTGCTTTGGATACATCTATCGCTTGATGTGTCTCACTTATCACATTCCAGTGACTGCTTCGAATTGGTCAATGAGGAGATTCGCCGACTGGATGACCAGCATGCGAAAGCCATGAATCCTCCCCATGCAATCGGACTGAGGCTGGAACTCACCGGCGAAAGTGACATCAGCGAGGAGATAGAACAGTTCCTAGTCGATCGACAAGGTGAGAACATCGCTTTTGGCGAGATTGAATATGTCTTCATCGAATCCGTCACCGATCGCACATCGGCTACCGTCAATCTACATCATGTAGCGCAGCAAGCTGACCAAATGGGTTATCTCGCCGAACAACTGCTTTTACTGGAGAATCATGCGTCTTCCGAGGAAGCCCTTGCGCTGGTCAAGGACGCCCGAAGCGCGTTGAGTACCACTGCAAACCATACTCGCTGGCAACCCTTGGAAGAGTTGCGTTTGAGTGATGAACACATTATTGAGCGCTTGAAAATCAATGGGCATCGTCTGTTGCGAGAATTGATCAGACAGCGACAGGATCAGTCTGAGTGAAACTGCGCTCCCTAACCATCGACAAGCTGCCCGGTATTCCGAAACGGCTCGAGATCACAGGTTTTGGGCCAGCGGTTAATTTTTTAACAGGTCCCAATGCCAGTGGTAAGACTTCGCTGATCCGAGCGCTGGGTTACTTGCTTAATCCACCGCACAAATCTGATCCGAAAGATTTAATTGTGCATGCTGACTTTGAAATAGACGGAGAAAGATGGTCAGTGACGCGAGCCGGCCTTGAGCCGGTGTGGCGGCGCGGTGAAAAAATCACAACACCACCTGACCTGCCAGCGACTGATGTGCTTGGATGCCATCTGATCAGAATCGAGGATCTGGTCGCACTTGGCCAAGGTGATGAGTCTGAGTTGGCCGAGAAACTGCAAATAGAAATGGATGGGGGATTGAGACTTCGCTCCCTCAGAGCTGGTTGCCAAAAGGTCTTAAATGCTCGGACCAGCAATGACCGCGCTAGCTATTTAGATGCTAGAGAACATCTAAGAGAGATCAGGCAAAACCAACGTCAATTGGCCACAAGACAAGCAGCTGAACCATCACTGATCGAAGCTATAGAGACAGCCAAGGCTGCGCAACAACAACTTGAACTGCTCGGCATCGCCTTAGAGTTGACCTCTGAAATAGACAAACTCGAAAAATTGAAGTCTGAGCTTCAAGCATTGCCCAACGCACTATCAAAAATGACCGGCACTGAAATGGAGGCTCTGGCGAGTTTTGAGAAAAAACGAGATGAAGCGAAAGCCAAACTCGACAGTCATGAGAAGACAATCAATCTCACTCAGCAAGCAATCAAGCAAACTGGGATCAGTGACCCAGAGCCCGATGCCGCATTCATCAAGACAGTGGCAGACAAGCTTGATCAACTCTCAAAAACACATGAACAAATCCAAACTAATCAGAAAGCGCATCATCTAGCAAAAGAGCGACGAGAGCAGGCTGCTCGAAGGCTTCAATCCAATGGATCTGACATAATCAAAACGTGGCCGGATCTCAGCATTGGGGCAATCAATGAAGCGCAGGCTCTGGCTCGGAAGATAGATCGAGCCCATCAAGCAAGCCTAACCCAATCATCCACTGAGACCCGCCCTGCTTGGTGGAACCTAGGCCTCATCATTTTGGGCACGGCATGCGCCTTGGCTGGTGTTCTGTTAGACAAAGCACTTCTTTCTACACTCGGTGTGACCGCCCTGGTATTGGCTAGCGGCACACTCTGGCTGATGCGAGGAAAAGAGCTCTCACCGCGAAGTCACAGTCACGAACCAGGGATGGTCCAGAACTTGGAGAAAGAGGCTGAAAAACTGGCAGCGCGCCTAGGCTTTGATCCAGCACTTCTCAGCGAACAAGCCAGCGTGAGCTTTGCTGATGCCTATCGGCAGTATCAAACGGAATCACAAACCTATCATGAATTGTCTCACCGCCTAGATCATCTTATTGAATGCGAACAAACTATCAAAGAACAACTCCATCAATGGCTCACTGAAAGAGAAGAAGCGTCTGGGCTTGAGAAGTCAGCAGACACAGCTTCCATGTCTCTTCGTGTCCGAGACTGGCTGGACCGAGCCGACACCTCTCGGCAACAACGTGACCTACTCAAGATGCAGGTATCCGAGCGTCAATACATTGAAAAAGAACTCACACAAAGCCAGCAGTCAATCCTTTCGCTCTACCATACCTTGGGATTAGACACCGACCAAAAAGCCAAGCTGATACAGTGGCTTACCCTTCGTCCGCGATGGCTGGAAATACAGGCGAGTATCGCAAAACATGAGGCGGTTATTGAAAATGGCATGCGCAAACTAAGCAATGAACCTGAGATTCTTGATCTGGTACGAGCTCATGAGTTGACGGCGCTTCAAGAGCATCATGAGGCACAAGCTAGGATTGCGTCGGAACTTGACGACCTACAACAACAGCGTGGGCGCCTGACTCAGGAACTGGAACAAGCATTCGAGGGCAATGCTTTGGCAGAGGCCATGATGGAAGCTGAACAAGCGCTTGGTCAGTTTGAGGCGCGACGCGAGGAGGCACTTGACGCGCAAACCAGCCTTTTTTGGCTTAACAGGCTAGATGAAAAGACACGCCTGACATCCGGTGATCGAACCATCGACAAAGCCCGCACTCTTTTTATGAGATTCACACATTATCAATGGGACTTAAAGGTTGATGAAGGCATTCAAGCGATACGAGTGAATGACCGCGCCGTTATTCCTCTCTCACACCTGTCCACAGCAAGCAGAATGCAATTGCTGTTAGCTATCCGCATGGCACGCGTCTTGCAGTCTGAAGAACGCCATGAGCCATTACCATTGATGATTGATGAAGCCCTCACAACTTCTGATCCAATCAGAGCATCCGCCATTATTCAGAACTTTGAAGAAATTGCGCGAGACCAAGACAGGCAAATCATCTATCTTGCAGCAAGTGACTACGAGCTTCAGCTTTGGCACCATGTCACCAACAGCGAGCCTACCCTCATTGAATTAGAGAATGACAACAATGACTCTAATACTCATGACAAACCGGCGCTTCAGTTTGTTGTAGCGCCTGAGGCCCCATCACCGGAGGGTCTAACAGCACAAGCCTACGGACGCCTTTTAGGCGTGTCACTACCTAGGCTCGGTCAATCCTATGAACAAATACATCTGTTCTATCTGCTCCATGATCAGCCCACACTGCTTTATCAATGCCTTTCTCAATGGCGGATCAGTCAGTTGGGCTCTTTTGAGAAATGGCTCGATCAAGACACACGCAATCAATTTGTAGGCGCGGATCAGAAAATGAGCCTTCGCCGTCGCTGCCAGATTTTGAAGCAATGGTGGGAGGCATGGTGTCAAGGCCAACCGATCCCCATTGATGAGGCGGTGCTAGCTCAGGCGCAGGATGGCGGAGGCTTAACAGACAAAACGCTGCCAGGTGTCATTGACATGGCTCGGTCGGTCGAATTTGATCCATCTTTGCTCGTCGATAAGCTGGAAAATGAGCCAATCTTGATGGGAAAAAACAAGCGCCGCCTTCGTCAAGATCAACTAGAGTCGCTCAAAGTGCATCTCACAGACATGGGCTATCTGCCCACACGTGCCACACTGAGCCCGGAGCAACGAAGAATACAAGCTCTCGGTAATCTTCTGGGCGAGCCCTCCAAAGATGAGCTATCACAATGGCATCATCTCATTGACCAACTTGAGTCGAATGTCTCGATTCGGTTGTCGGACAATTAGCCGACCCAACGAAGGGGCTTCAGTTCACGCTTCAAATACAATGGGTGAGCAGGCTGGCCTGATTGGTTCAGCTTGAGTATATGAAGGTCAAGATTCATCTTTTTAATGTGATGGCATCGATTTTGATATATGCCTTGATTACCCCAAGCAGCCACCACAAGACTCGACTGACCAGCTAAATGCAAGATCCACGCATCATTCTCTGGGCCAATAGGATCTGGCACAGCCATGAGCTGTTGGGGATCCGTTGACCGGTAAGCAAACAGATTGGCCATAACCAGTCCGCCATAACCCCAGCTACGAGCAAACCGCATACAGCGCCTGATCGTGGGGTCGTCTATTTCAGCATCGGCAGTCGAGGGATTGAGTCCAATTATCATGACCCATTTTTGCGCTGGTGCCCAAACTCGCTGTAAGCTATAGCGATATCGGCCGCATGACGAGATAGTGGCCTGCTTTTCTATTTGATCATTAAGGGGCAATTGTTTCTGCATGATTGCGTACCATCATAACGTCAGTTCGATCCTGAAGCAGGCGCTCATCGCACTTGGTTGTCTTGTACTTCCCATACTGGCGCTTGCTGACCATCCAAGGGTTTTCGAGCGATTTGGTCCAGAAGCCGGCCTATCACAGACAAACATCTTTGCCATGACTGAGGACAGCCGTGGCTATCTCTGGATTGGGACTGAGTTCGCGGCTGATCGTTATGATGGCTATCAGTTCCAATCCCTTCGCCATCAGCCTTTAGATTCGGCGTCACTCACACCAGGCGCCATCATAGCCTTTCACAACGATCAACAAGGGCGCCTATGGATTGGAACCACAGAGGGCGTGGCGATTTATAACCCTGATGATGGATCTGTACAACGCATTCTCGATGTTGGTCGGCGTCAAGACAGCCCGTTGACTGGCATCATCAATGGGATTCAGCCTTTTTGTGATGACAAGGTGATTGCTCTGTTCGCAAACATAGCTTATGTCATTGACCCAGATACTCTTGACACTAAGCTGGCTACTTTTAAGCAACATCGAAGCCTGAGCAAGCTCGCTTCATTTGCAACTGATAGCTCGGGACAATTCTGGCTGACCAACGGACACCATCTCTGGGTCTCTAATTGCGAGACACAAGAATTAGACCATGTGAGTTCTAATCCTCTAGTTGAGCCCATCAACAACACAGGTCAATCAGCATTGGCAACCATCGCACCGGGCAAACTGGCGTGGGCAGGACCCAATGGAATTCAAATACTCAACACCGAAACTCATGAAGAAATCAACCTGATCCAACCCAAAAGTCATGGTCAAGTCAGCAATTATGTTCTGGGAGCACGTAAGGACATGCATGGTAACCTTTGGGTGCTCCAAGCCGATGGACTATCGCGCGTGGTTCTCGGGGCGCAAGGTCATGAGGTTCTCATCTGGGAGCGCATGTACAACTCAGATCTTGATCTTGGGTCGATGGAGAGACATTCCCCCTTAGGCTTAGCACATAGCAGTGATGGTTTAATCTGGATCTCAGTTCCCAACATGCTTGGTGCCTTTGATATCAATGACAGTACCTTCCATTCCACAAAACATGACCCGAGGAATAGCAAGTCCATTCCGCCGACGTTGCCATTGGTGGGTTACGACCTCTACTCAGATCGCTTCGGTTCAGTCTGGATAGGCTCGAAGCTTGGTGGTCTCGCGCGTTATAGCCCAGAACGCCATCGCTTCTTGCACATTCGAAACACGGACAGCTCCTCTTATGTGGTGAGAGGTGTGGCTGAACAAACCACACCGAATAATCATACTGTCTGGATTGGACTTGATTCTGGGGGCATTGAGCTTTGGCAGGCGTATAACCCGAATGACTATCATCAAGTACCGATCACTGCATCATTAGCGGGTCAACCTGTTGATCTTGAGCGCATAAGGGTCAGAGCTTTGGCTGCGCATCCAAAGACTGGGGCTGTTTGGTTCAATGGCGTACAGTATTTTGGGGAAATGAATGCTGATGAGCGCACCGTTAAGGTCATAGCCTCACATCCTCAACAAGAGGGCCGGCGCCGATCACTGGCATTCAGCAAGGATGGACAAGCGCTCTATCAATCCATTGGCTATAACCTTGTGACGCATCGTTTCAATGCCAGTGGCGAGCTTATCAGCAGTGACCAACTGGATTGGTTGCCTCAAAAGATTAATGAGTCTCGTATTGAGGCACTGTATGTGCTGCCTGACAACTCGCTGCTTCTTGCCACTGATGATCGACTGTTCAAAGTCCTGCCTATGCAGCAAGATGCACTTGAATTGGCCATCACTGATACCGATGGTCAGAAGCCATCAATCAAGATCACTTCAGTCTTCGCGCGAACCATGGACCGTATTTGGCTGGGGACGCATGATTCAGGACTACTTAAAGGTCAGATCAAATCAGCGGCTTCAGGTGAGGTATTTGAAGTGGCGCAAGCCTATGGACTGGCTGATGGCCTTCCAGATGTAACAATCTATGCAATGACCAAAGACAATGATGGCTATCTGTGGTTTAGCAGCAATAAGGGGCTCAGTCGCTTCAATGCCAGTGATGCCACCATTGTTAACTTTGACGTCGATGATGGACTACAGAGCCAAGAGTTCAATAAGAATGTAGTGCATGCCTCTGGGGCTGGGCGTCTCTACTTTGGCGGTATAAATGGTGTTAACGTGTTTGACCCCAATCAAATCCAAACCCACCCTGTTGCACCAGAGACTTATCTACATCGATTTGAGGTGAATCGCAAAGAAATCGAGCCCGACAGTCACCTTAAGTTTCGCTATGACCAAAACAACTGGTCACTAGAGTATGTCGGTCTTCATTGGATGAATTCTGAAGACAACCGATTTTCTTATCGTTTGGAGGGGGTTGATTCTGAGTGGGTTGATGCAGGGAATGATCGGGTCGCCCGCTATGCTGGACTCAACCCTGGCAACTATCGTTTCTGGTTGCGCGCCGCCAACGCTGACGGCGTTTGGTCTGAACCAAAAGTGCTGTTGGAAGCCGAAATCTTACCTCCCCCATGGCAATCATCAACTGCCTTTTTTATCTACATTCTGGCTATTGCTGGCATCATGACAGCCTTCATTTTTCACTCTAAAAGTCGACAGCAAGCGCTTCAGGCATTGGTCAATGATCGAACCTACGAACTAAAAGTTAAGAATGATCTGATGGCCAAGCAATCACATGAACTGGAGCAGGCACTTGATGCACGTACCTTATTTTTCGCCAATGTATCACATGAACTACGAACACCCCTAACCCTAATTGATGCCAATTTAGCAAGTCTTCTTCAACAACACCCAGACCAACCCACAGCAAAAACAGCACGCCACTATCTTGGCCGTCTATCTCATCTTGTTGACCAACTACTTGACCTCTCAGCTGTGCGCTTTAGAGGCACACAACCAGAGAAAAAACCATGGTCCCTATCAGAGCTTGCCAGGTCTACCCTGTTTGCCTACGACGAAATTGCCCGCAAACAAAACATTGATCTCAAGTTTCATCAGGATGGGCACTGGGATTGCCAAGTCAATCAATCGACTGTGGAAAAGATACTTCTGAATTTGATTACTAACGCCATCAAATACACCAAATGTAATGGCTCGGTAACCGTGACCGTCGAACAGGACAATGAATCAGGGGCCTGGATTCATGTGGCAGACACTGGTCCAGGTATTCCAGACGATGACCAGGCCAATATATTTGAGCGCTTTTATCGCGTGCCTGCCGAAGAAAACCATCGAACCTCAGGGACTGGCATTGGCCTGGCTTTGGTGACCGAGGGGGTTCGCGCGATAGGGGGCGCCATTCGCTTAACCAGTCAAGTGGGCAAGGGCAGTACATTCTCGGTCTGGCTACCTGCCCATCACGATGCCTCTACACGCAAGCAGCCCGCTGATGACAGGAGTCCGAGCGAAGTAGAGACATCAGCTGTCCACTCGGAGACACGCCAATCCGCCACTGATCAGTCTGAGACGCCAAGACAAGGTCGACTCCTAATCGTTGAAGATAATGCGGACCTACGGGAGATTTTGGTTAATGCACTCTGCAAAGATTGGCAGATCACCGAAGCGGCTGATGGCGAACAAGCCTTGGCTGCACTTGAAAACGCTGAGACCGATTTGATTCTGAGCGACATCATGATGCCCAATATGGACGGGCTTTCACTACTGCAACACGTCCGTGATGACCTCAGGTTCAGTCACCTACCATTTTTATTCTTAACAGCCCGCTCAGATGATGAGACAGAGCTCCAAAGCCTCATGCTGGCTGCAGATGACTTTGTCAGAAAACCCTTTAATCAAGATGTATTGCGGCTCAAATTACGCAACATGCACCAAGCCAGAATCCGATTGCAAACCCAGCTTGGTCACATTCCTCGAGCCATAGATGATCAGCATGAGGTGACGGGTGCACGAACGAACCTGAGTGCGCGAGACCAGCGGTTTGTGGAAAGCCTCACCCGATGGCTGGAAAAACACGCCACCGAGCCTTCTACCAACGTGGGTGCACTTGCAGGGGCGATGGCAATTGATGAAAGAACGCTACAACGAAAATTTAAAGCGCTGTTTGGCCAAAAACCCCTGGAGTATATTCATCAATATCGAGTCTACAAGGCCTGCCAACTACTGCGAGATGGCAATTTATCCATCCAGCAGGTGGCTTATGAAACCGGGTTTAACGACCCCCGTTACTTCTCAAAAATATTCACAAAAATTCAAGGCACCACGCCATCGCGGTGGAGGAAAGCCGCCAAATCCGTATAGTTGTCGGATTTATACACACACCTGTCGCATTTGTGTATAAAAAAAATAAGATCTCTCCCTATA
>JALQZL010000170.1 GCA_023258355.1 Wenzhouxiangellaceae bacterium
ACTGGGTGCCTAATTTTGATGGCACACTGAAAGAACCTAAACTGCTCCCATCTCGCGTACCCAATATTCTGCTCAATGGTGGGCAAGGCATTGCTGTGGGGATGTCCACGGATATTCCGCCACACAATCTCAAGGAAGTGATCGCAGCAACCATCTTGTTACTAGAGAAACCAAGAACACCACTGGCTGCCTTGCTTGAGCACATCAGTGGCCCTGACTTCCCAGGTGGCGGGGAAATTATTTCCAGTGCCGAGGAAATCAGTGCTGTCTATGAAACAGGACATGGCCCCATCCGAACCCGTGCGGTCTGGGAAAAAGAGGGCGAGCAAATTATTGTCACGGCACTGCCACATCAGGTGTCGCCAGCGAAAATACTAGAGCAAATTGCCCAGCAAATGCAGGCGAAAAAGTTGCCAATGGTCGCAGACCTTAGAGACGAGTCTGACCATGAGCATCCGACGCGATTGGTGATCGTTCCGAGATCTAACCGTGTCGATTTTGAAGAGCTCATGGCGCATTTATTTGCAACGACAGACTTGGAAAAAAATATTCGAGTCAATCTCAATGTGATCGGAAACGATGGCAAGCCAGGCGTTCGTGATCTCAAATCGCTCTTGGCAGAATGGATTGCCTACCGTCGGCAGACCGTGACACGCCGACTGGAATACCGTCTGGATGCTGTGATTGATCGGATTCACATCCTAGACGGCCTGCTGGTGGCTTATCTCAATATTGATGAAGTGATCGAGATTATTCGTCATCATGATGAGCCGCGTGCTGAGTTGATGAGGCGTTTTAAATTGACAGCAACTCAAGCAGAAGCCATCTTGGAATTAAAGTTACGGCACCTTGCCAAGCTTGAAGAAATCAAGATTCAAGGTGAGCGAGATGAGCTGGAAGCAGAACGCAAATCTCTTGAGGGCATCTTAGAATCACCTAAGAAACTGACGCGATTGATTCGAGACGAGTTGAAAGAGGATGCAGCCAAATATGGCGATGAAAGACGAAGCCCGATTGTGGAGCGGTCAGCAGCCCAGGCCTTGAGCGAAACAGAGCTTATTCCTTCTGAGCCAATGACGGTGGTGCTGAGTGAGAACGGATGGGTGCGCGCAGCCAAGGGACACGAGGTGGTGGCTTCTGAGCTCAACTATCGAGAGGGTGATGGTTACCTAGCCAGTGCGCGGGGACGCTCCAATCAGTTGGCGTGTTTCTTAGATGCCAGTGGACGAAGCTACAGCATGCCTACGCACAGTTTGCCATCTGCCAGAGGCCTGGGTGAGCCACTTACCGGTCGCTTCTCTATTGCTTCTGATGCCGGTGTTGTTGGGGTGGGCGTTGGTCCTGGCGATGCTCATGTCTTGCTGGCATCAGATCTTGGCTATGGCTTCGTGACGCAATTGGTTAACTTACACACACGACAAAAAGCAGGCAAACAGGTGTTGAGTGTGCCCAAGGGTGGTCTCGCACTTGGTATTGAGCCCATCTTAGACCCTGAGGAAGGCATCTTGCTGGCGGTCACCTCGTCGGGCTACTTATTGGCTTTTTATGTTGAAGAGCTCCCTGAGCTGCTCAAAGGCAAGGGCAACAAGCTCATCAATATTCCAGCCAAAGCGCGGTCGGAGGGCGAGCGCATGGTCGGGGCAGTGGTCTTGGCAGAAGGTCAAGAAGCTTTGGTCTGGGCAGGTCAGCGCTACCTCAAGATTACTTGGGCGGATACCGATCATTATTGGGGTGAACGCGCCCAAAGAGGTCGTAAATTACCTAGGGGTTTCCAGAAAGTGACCAAGATGACGCTGGCGGATTGATCAGCTCGATCAATCAGCTGCCAATCAGGTGTCGTTTGGCTCGTCTTGAGGCCTGTCTGCAGGCTCAATCTCTATCATCAAGGTTTGAGCATCCACTCGGGCGCCCTCTGTCACATGGATGTTTGCAATCACACCCGAGATCGGTGCGACAAGGGACAGCTCCATTTTCATGGCCTCCATGACCAGCAACGGATCTTGCTCTGCCACCTGCTGGCCTTGTTTGACATGCAAGCCAATAATCTTCCCGGGCATGGGTGCCTTAATCAAGGCATCGCTATCATCCCTCGCATCTCCACCCTCGTACCTGGGCTGTATCCAAAACCGGTAGCGTCGGTGATCCACGCAAATATCGACCTGACCCTGTAAGTTTTGATGGATGACCACCCAGCTTGAGTTCTGACTGTCTGTGATGCATTGAAAGCGATGACAAAGGCGACCCTCGCTTTGAGTGACAGGGTGAGGCGGCTCAAGACAGACAGTGCGTCGCTGATGCAGGTCATGGCCAATCCAAACTTGGTTATCCTCACGCCAGACTTTTATCTGGTCGATTGGGCCTTGGTCTGGATGTTTGACTGACAGTGTGATGGGTGTCGATGCCATACCCATTCGCCATCCATCGCACTGTGACCATGGGCTAGCTCTGTGATCATGATCCAAGATGTGCTGTTGGTGCCACACCCACCAAGCCACTGCGCAATCAAGGGCATGGGCTGTCTGTTCATCTTGAGCATTTTGTGGTTGATAAATCGCAGATAAGGCTCGATCTAAATAGCCTGTGTCGATTCGATGATCTTCAAAATCCTGAGAGGTGACAAGCGATTGCAAGAAACCAAGGTTGGATGTCAGGCCGTCAATAAAGCACTCATCGAGTGC
>JALQZL010000171.1 GCA_023258355.1 Wenzhouxiangellaceae bacterium
GGCTGCCCCGATAGAGGCAATGATGACCATCACAACGATCATCATGTACTGGCCAACACTTAAATCCACCCCGTAGTAGTGCGCAATAAACCCGGCTGCGATGCCCTGCATGATCGCTGTGCCGTCCATATTGATGGTCGCACCCAACGGGACGGTGAATGAGGATACCTTGTTGCTCACACCCAGCTGCTGTTGCACTGTCTTTAGTGTGACTGGGATCGTGGCGGCACTGGAAGCTGTTGAAAAAGCGAAGGCCATGACGCCACGCATTTTAGAAAAAAACAGCCGAGGGCTGAGCCCCGTGGTGATTTTTAGCACCAGCGAGTAAGTGATTAGCGCATGAACCACCAGCATCACCAAGACCAGCAACACATATTTCAGCACGCCCAAGAATGTTGACCAGCCCGTGGTGGCCGCCAGCACAGTGATCAGCGCAAAGACACCATACGGGGCCATCATCATGACAAACCCAACAAGACGCATGACCACGGTATTCACATCAGTAAAAAAGGCACCGACGCGCTTCCCAGCGTCACCTGCCAAGGCGATTGATAAGCCCACCAACACAGCAAAAATGATAATTGGGAGCATATCGCCGTTGGCCATGGCAGCGACGGGGTTTTTCGGCACCATATCGATCAAAACCTGAAAAAACGAGGGTTGCACAGCAATATCTCTCTCGATCAGCACTTCAGGGCTTGCGCCAATGCCCGGTTGGACCACCACCGCAGCCATCAAAGCCAGTGAGACCGCAACACCCGTGGTGAACAGATACAGGGTAATCGCCTTGCCTCCCACGCGCCCAAGCTTTTTGGGATCACTGAGACTGCTGACACCCGTAATCAGAGAGACAAACACCAAGGGGACCACCAGCATACTTAAAAAGCGGACAAAGACTTCTCCGACCATGCTCAAAAAGCCCTCGAGCACCATCGTGTTAAACCACTCATTGTCTGCAATGGTGAAATTAAGCGTCACACCAAACACCAACCCGAGGGCCATGGCACTCAGAATACGGTTGGATAGCTTTTCGTGATCAAAGGTCAGTTCGCTCATTTGGGTGTTCCTTGCCGAAATCATCAATCAATCCATAGTGTGCCCTGCCGCACGCAATCTCGCAAACGCCCCATTATCTGAGGGGTTAAAACAAACACGGTATTTTCGCTTAAAGCCCGATACAATAAGCACTGATCTTTAAAAGAACCCCACCAGCGCAATGGGTAGCTCCGAGATGACAGACCACGGCACAGACCACAATGAAGCACCCGCCGCATCGGGCGTCGGCTTGCACTTTATTCACACGCGCATCAAAAAAGAGCTGGCATCTGGACAGTGTTCGGAGATTATTACGCGCTTTCCACCCGAGCCCAATGGCTTTTTACACATTGGACATGCCAAAGCGATCGTTTTGAATTTTTCCATGGCCGAGACATTTGGGGGCTATACCAACCTCCGATTTGATGACACCAACCCTGCCAAGGAAGAACAGCGGTTTATCGATGCGATCAAACAAGACATCCAGTGGCTTGGTTATGACTGGAAGAACGAATGTTATGCCTCAGACTATTTTGAGACCCTCTATGCGTATGCCCATCATCTGATTGACCATGGATTGGCTTATGTCGATGGTCAAGACGCCCAAACGATTCGCGATCAAAGAGGCTCGTTGACCGAGCCAGGCACCAACAGCCCTGACCGAGACCGTGACATTGAGGACAACCGAGCGCTTTTTGAGCGCATGCGGGCTGGCGAGTTCTCTGATGGGGAATATGTGCTTCGGGCAAAGATTGATATGGCAGCGTCCAATATCAATCTCAGAGATCCAATCCTCTATCGCATTCGCCACCTCCACCATTACCGGACCAACGACCAATGGTGTATCTATCCCACCTATGATTTTGCGCACGGCCAATCGGATGCCATCGAGCACATCACGCACTCATTGTGTTCGCTCGAATTTGAAGATCATCGACCACTTTATGACTGGTTTATCGAGCATCTCCCTGTGCCCGCCAGGCCTCAACAAATTGAATTTGCTCGACTGAACATCGATTTCACGGTGTTGTCGAAGAGAAAGCTGACCCGCCTTGTTGACGAGGGACATGTGGATGGCTGGGACGATCCACGCATGCCCACATTGGCGGGTTTGCGCCGTCGCGGATTTACACCAGAATCGATTCGTGCTTTTTGTCAAGAAATTGGTGTGACCAAGTCAGAGAGCATCATTCCCTTTGGCGTGTTGGAGCGAAACCTCAGAGATGACCTCAATGTTCGCGCACAAAGACGCATGGCCGTATTGAACCCTTTGAAAGTGGTACTCACCAACTTCGATTCGGACGCAGTCGAGTATGCCGAGCTTCCCAACCATCCCCAAGACCCCTCATTTGGTTCACGCAAAGTGGCGATTACCCGTGAGCTGTATATCGAGCGAGATGACTTCATGGAGAATGCCCCTAAGAAATTCTTTCGACTCAAGCCTGGAGGCGAGGTGCGCTTGAGGGGTGCGTTTATCATTTCTTGTGACGAGGTTATCCATGATGAGGCGGGTGACGTGGTGGCGCTGCATTGTCGCTATGACCCAGACACCCGCTCAGGTTTGCCGGGTGCCGAGCGCAAAGTCAAAGGCACAATCCATTGGGTGAGTG